>JBPEXR010000276.1:0-2796 GCA_052031355.1 Paracoccaceae bacterium | reverse complement strand
GCCAGGGCGGCGAGGTCCAGCGCCTCCCAGCGCGCCTCCTCGATGATCAGGTCAACGGACATGGCACCAGCGCCCCTTCCCGCGGCGGGCGGGCGCCCCCTGCCTTCGATGGTTCATGCCGGGTTGTCAGCGTCGTAAGCCTCGATGATCGCGGCCACCAGCGGGTGGCGCACCACGTCCTTGGCGGTGAAGTAATTGAAATCGATGCCCTTGATGCCGCCCAGCAGGCGTTCGGCATCGGCAAGGCCCGAGGTCACGCCGCGCGGCAGGTCGACCTGGCTGCGGTCGCCGGTGATCACCATGCGGCTGCCCTCGCCCAGGCGGGTGAGGAACATCTTCATCTGCATCGTGGTGGCGTTCTGCGCCTCGTCCAGCACGACGAAGGCATTGGCCAGCGTGCGCCCGCGCATGAAGGCCAGCGGCGCGATCTCGATGCGCTTTTCTTCCATCAGCTTGGCCAGTTGCTTGCCGGGCAGGAAGTCGTTCAGCGCGTCGTAGAGCGGCTGCATGTAGGGGTCGACCTTCTCCTTCATGTCGCCGGGCAGAAAGCCCAGACGCTCGCCCGCCTCGACGGCGGGGCGCGACAGGATGATCTTTTCGACATGGCCGCCGATGAACATCGACACGCCCACCGCGACGGCGAGATAGGTCTTGCCGGTGCCCGCGGGGCCGATACCGAAGGCCAGCTCGTTCTCGAAGAGAGAGCGGACATAGGCCTTCTGCGCCTCGGTGCGCGGCTCCACCAGCTTCTTGCGGGTCTTGATCTCGACGTTGCCGCCCTTGAACATCTCCAGCTGGTCGCCGCCCTCGCGCACCGGGCCGGGCGCGGCGCCGGGGCCCATGCGAATCTCGCGGTCGATGTCGGCGGCCTCGACCGCGCGCCCCGCCTCCAGCCGTTCATAGAGCGATTGCAGCACCTCCAGCGCCTCGGCGCGCGCCGTCTCGCCCCCATGCACCGCCAGCTGGTTGCCGCGGCGCAGGATCTGGACCGAAAGTTTCTGTTCGATTTCAGCCAGGTTCCGGTCGTATTCGCCGCAAAGGTCGATCAGCAGCCTGTTGTCCGGAAATTCGATCACCGTTTCGGTGGGCGCCTCCTGTGCGGGGGCGTGGGTCAGCGTGCCTGGGGCCACTAGGCTCTCCTGCTTTCGAGTCGCCTAGATGGTGCCAAGATGCCGCGCCCGGCGCAAGGACGCGGGGGGCGCTGCGGCCAATCTCTGCCGCAGCGTGACCCGGCGGCGCCTTCCCCTGCCCCACGGAAAAGGCCGCCGGGGGTGCCGGCGGCCCTTGATCCTTCGCGGGCGCGCGTCCGGGCGCGCGTCAGAGCGGGCCGCCCCGCGCCGGGCCGTGCCGTCAGAGAAGCCGGCCCGCCAGCGAGTTGGCGCCGCTTTCCACCACGCGCACCCGGCGCAATTCGCCCGGCGCCGCGTCGCAATCGGCCACGTGCACCGCGTGCAGGTATTCCGACTTGCCGACCATCTGCCCCGGCAGGCGTCCGGGCTTCTCGAAAAGCACCGAAACTTCGCGCCCGACCATGGCGTCCTGCACCGCGCGCTGGTGGCGCGTGATCAGCGCCTGCAGACGCTGCAAGCGGTCGTCGGCCTCGGCCGCCGGGACCTGCGCGCGTTCGGCCGCCGGGGTGCCCGGGCGCGTGGAATACTTGAAGGAATAGGCGTAGCCGTAGCGCACCTCCTCCACCAGGTCGAGCGTGGCCTGGAAATCGGCCTCGGTCTCCTCGGGGAAGCCGACGATAAAATCGCCAGACATCAGGATGTCGGGGCGCGCCGCGCGGATCCGCTCGATCAGGCGCAGGTAGCTTTCGGCGGTGTGGCTGCGGTTCATCCGCTTGAGGATGCGGTCCGAGCCCGATTGCACCGGCAGGTGCAGGTAGGGCATCAGCTTGGGGCATTCGCCCAGCGCCTCGATCAGCCCGTCGTCCATGTCGTTGGGGTGGCTGGTGGTGAAGCGGATCCGCTCCAGCCCGTCGACGTCGTTCAGCGCCCAGACCAGCCGGGCCAACGACCAGTCCGCGCCGTCGGGGCCGACGCCGTGGTAGGCGTTGACGTTCTGGCCCAGGAGGGTGATCTCGCGCACGCCGCGCTCGACCAACTCGCGCGCCTCGCCGAGCACGCGCTCCACCGGGCGCGAGACCTCGGCCCCGCGGGTGTAGGGCACCACGCAGAAGGCGCAGAACTTGTCGCAGCCCTCCTGCACCGTCAAGAAGGCGGTGGGGCCGCGCTTCGCCTTGGGGCGCGATTTCAGCGTGTCGAACTTGTCGTCCTCGGGGAAATCGGTGTCGAGCGCCTTCTCGCCCTTCCGCGCGCGCGCCTCGAGCTGCGGCAGCCGGTGGTAGCTTTGCGGGCCGACCACCAGGTCCACCAGCGGCTGGCGGCGCATGATCTCCTCGCCCTCGGCCTGGGCGACGCAGCCGGCGACGCCGATCTTCAGGTCCGGCTTCTCGGCCTTCAGGTGCTTGAAGCGGCCCAGCTCGGAATAGACCTTCTCGGCCGCCTTCTCGCGGATGTGGCAGGTGTTCAGCAAGATCAGGTCCGCATCATCCGGGCTTTCGGTGGTGACATAGCCCTGCCCGCCCATGGCCTCGGCCATACGCTCGCTGTCGTAGACGTTCATCTGACAGCCGTAGGTCTTGATGAAGAGCTTTTTCGGCGCGCCCATCGCGGCCTCCCGGAACCTGAGGAAAGAAAGGGGTCAGGGCGCGTCCCTAGCGCAAAACGCGGGGGCAGCGCAACGGGGGAGCTGCGTTGGTCCGCGCGGGGGGAGCCGAAGAGGGGGCGCTGC
>JBPEXR010000275.1:0-4657 GCA_052031355.1 Paracoccaceae bacterium | reverse complement strand
GTCACCGAAATACTTGGTGATCGCCGCCGTCAGGGTCGTCTTGCCGTGGTCAACGTGGCCGATGGTGCCAATGTTGCAGTGCGGCTTGCTGCGCTCAAACTTTTCCTTTGCCATGATGGCCTCCTTGATCTGTCATGGCAGGCCGGGCTGCCCCGGCCTGCATTGTGGCTATCAGGCGTACTTCGCCTGGATCTCTTCGCTGATGTTCTGCGGAACCGGGTCGTAGTGGTCGAACTGCATGGTGAAGTTCGCCCGGCCCGAGGACATCGACCGCAGGGTGTTGATGTAGCCGAACATGTTGGCCAGCGGCACGAAGGCGTCGATCGCGATGGCGTTGCCGCGCGGTTCCTGCCCCTGCACCTGACCCCGGCGGGAGGTCAGATCGCCGATGATGTTGCCGGTATACTCTTCCGGGCCCACGACCTCGACCTTCATGATCGGCTCCAGCAGCTTGGCGCCGGCCTTCCGCAGGCCTTCGCGCATGCACATGCGGGCGGCGATCTCGAACGCCAGGACCGAGGAGTCCACGTCGTGGAACTTGCCGTCCACCAGCGCGACCTTGAAGTCGATCACCGGGAAGCCTGCCAGCGGACCGGAGTCCATGACCGACTGGATGCCCTTCTCGACGCCGGGGATGTATTCCTTCGGAACGGCACCGCCAACGATGCGGCTTTCGAAGGAGTAGCCTTCGCCCGGCTCTGTCGGCGAGATGACCAGCTTGACCTCGGCGAACTGACCCGAACCACCCGACTGCTTCTTGTGGGTGTAGGTATGCTCGATCTCGTGGCCGATGGTCTCGCGGTAGGCCACCTGCGGGGCGCCGATGTTCGCCTCGACCTTGAACTCCCGCTTCAGGCGGTCGACCAGGATGTCGAGGTGCAACTCGCCCATGCCCTTCATGATGGTCTGACCGGACTCGAGGTCGGTCTCCACCCGGAAGGAGGGGTCTTCGGCGGCCAGGCGTGCGAGGCCCTGGGACATCTTCTCCTGGTCGGCCTTGGTCTTCGGCTCGACGGCGATCTCGATCACCGGGTCGGGGAAGGTCATGGTTTCCAGGATCACCGGGTCCTTCTGGTCGCACAGGGTGTCACCGGTGGTGGTGTCCTTCAGGCCGGCCAGGGCGATGATGTCGCCGGCAAAGGCTTCCTCGATCTCCTCGCGGTTGTTCGAGTGCATCATCATCATGCGGCCGATGCGCTCTTTCTTGCCCTTGGTCGAGTTCAGGATCGTCTCGCCCTTGGTCAGAACGCCCGAGTAGATGCGGGTGAACGTCAGCGAGCCCACGAAGGGGTCGTTCATGATCTTGAACGCCAGGCCTGCGAAGGGCATGTCGTCGTCCGCACGGCGCGGGATGTTCCGCGTCTCGGTCTCGTCGCCCGGCTTGAAGCCCATGTAGTCGACGACGTCGAGCGGGCTCGGCAGGTAGTCGACCACGGCGTTCAGCAGCGGCTGGACACCCTTGTTCTTGAAGGCCGAGCCACACAGAACCGGCACGAAGGACAGCGACAGCGTGCCCTTGCGGATCAGGTTGCGCAGGGTCGGGATGTCGGGCTCTTCGCCCTCGAGGTAGGCCTCCATGGCCGCATCGTCCATCTCGACCGCGTTCTCGATCAGGTTGCCGCGCCATTCGTCGGCGAGGTCCTTCAGCTCGTCACGGATCGGCTGGCGCACCCAGGAGGCGCCCAGGTCTTCGCCCTTCCAGACCCATTCTTCCATGGTGACCAGGTCGACGATGCCTTCCAGCTCGTTCTCGGCACCGATCGGAATCTGGATCGGGGCCGGGGTCGCGCCGGTGCGGTCCTTGATCATCTTCACGCAGTTGAAGAAGTCGGCGCCGATCTTGTCCATCTTGTTGACGAAGACGATGCGCGGAACCTTGTAGCGGTCGGCCTGGCGCCAGACGGTCTCGGTCTGCGGCTCGACACCGGCGTTGGCGTCGAGAACGGCAACCGCGCCGTCGAGCACGGCCAGCGAACGCTCCACCTCGATGGTGAAGTCGACGTGGCCGGGCGTGTCGATGATGTTCATGCGGTACTTGGTATCATCGGTGCCCGCCGCGGTCGGGTCTTCCTGCCACTGCCAGAAGGTGGTGGTGGCGGCGGAGGTGATGGTGATACCGCGTTCCTGCTCCTGCTCCATCCAGTCCATGGTGGCGGCGCCGTCGTGCACCTCACCAATGTTGTGGGACTTGCCGGTGTAGAACAGGATCCGTTCCGAGCAGGTGGTCTTGCCCGCGTCGATGTGAGCCATGATACCGAAGTTGCGGTACCGCTCGAGGGGATATTCGCGTGCCATGAGTCTGAGCCTCTCGGGGGTTTACCAGCGGTAGTGGCTGAACGCCTTGTTGGCGTCGGCCATCTTGTGGGTGTCTTCGCGCTTCTTCACGGCGCTCCCGCGGGAGTTCACGGCGTCCAGCAGCTCGCCGGCCAGGCGCTCTTCCATCGTGTTCTCGTTGCGGGCGCGGCTGGCGGTGATCAGCCAGCGGATCGCCAGGGCCTCGCGGCGCTCGGGGCGCACTTCGACCGGCACCTGGTAGGTGGCACCGCCGACGCGGCGCGAACGCACTTCGACCGACGGCTTGATGTTGTCGAGGGCCTCGTGGAAGATTTCCACCGGGGCGCGCTTGACCTTGTTCTCCACCCGATCCAGCGCGTTGTAGACGATGCGCTCGGCGACGGACTTCTTGCCGTCGACCATCAGGTTGTTCATGAATTTCGTCAGAACCCGGTCGCCATACTTGGCGTCGGGCAGAACTTCGCGTTTTTCAGCGGCGTGACGACGGGACATCTGTAAATCCTCTTACTTCGGACGCTTGGCGCCGTATTTCGAGCGGCGCTGCTTACGATCCTTGACGCCCTGGGTATCCAGAACACCGCGCAGGATGTGGTAGCGCACACCGGGAAGGTCTTTCACGCGGCCGCCGCGGATCAGGACCACCGAGTGCTCCTGCAGGTTATGCGACTCGCCCGGAATGTAGCTGATCACCTCGTAGCCATTGGTCAGGCGCACCTTGGCGACCTTCCGCATGGCCGAGTTCGGCTTCTTCGGCGTCGTCGTGTAGACGCGCGTGCAGACGCCGCGCTTCTGCGGGCACTCTTGCAGGTGCATCGACTTCGACCGTTTGACTTTGGGCTGCCGCGGCTTGCGGATCAGCTGCTGGATCGTTGGCATTCCGGTTCTTCCCCGTATAGCTCACACATGTGTCATGCACGGGGCCCTTCCCCATGCGGTTCAATTCTCAAAAGCGCCCTGCGCGTCCGCAAAACGCAAAAACCGCATGCGTCCCCGGCGGGAACGACGCGGTGGGTATCCAGAGGATCGGGGCGCAGGGCCCGGATCGTGACCGCTTCAGTACTGATTTCGGCACAATGGGGGCCTGCCCCGGGACCGAGATAGCGGCGCGTATAGGGGGAGTCGCGGGGGTTGTCAACAGCGCGCCGGTCTTGCATGGCCGCCCCCGCGGTGGAATGCTGCCGGGCCGGGGCGCGGCGGGCCGGAAAGGCCGCGCGGGCCCCTGCTAGACGCGGGGAATGCCATGCAGGTGATTGGTCTATGCCGGTTTTCCTGGCCGGGGCAAGGGGGCTTCCAGCGCCTGCCCGAAGACCTCGCCGCGCGGCGCGCCGCCCTCTACGATCCGGCGCGGATGGCGGCGCGGCTGGCGGCCTTCGAAAGCTTCGCCCTGCCGGCCCTGCGCGGCCAGACGGACCCCGATTTCACCTTCGGCGTGGTCATCGGCCCCTGCCTGCCGCGGCCCTACCGCGCCCGGCTGGAGGCGCTGCTGGACAGCCTGCCCCAGGCCCGGCTGCTGGAGGCCCCGCCGGGCCCGCACCGCCCCGTCATGCAGGCGCAGATCAACCGCCTGCGCCGGCGCAGCGGGGCGCCCTGCCTGCAGTTCCGCCTCGACGACGACGACGCGGTGAACCTGGCCTTCGTCGAGAGGCTGCGCGCCGCCGCGCGCGGCAGCAGCGCCCTGCGGGACGGGGCGCGCCATGTCGCCATCGACTTCGACCGCGGCTGGATCGTGCAGCGCGGCGCGCAGGGTCTGCGCCTTGCCGAGGTGCGCGCCCCCCTCTGGACGCCGGCGCTGGGGGTCGCCTTCGCGCCGCGGGTGCAGCTCAGCGTGATGAACTTCGGCCATTCGCGGCTGGCGCGGCACATGGAGGTGCTGACCCGCCCGGACGCGGACATGTTCCTGCGCGGTCACGACGCCTTCAACGATTCCCGGGGCGATGCCGCCGCCCTCCCCCCTGCCGGGCTGGCGCCGCCGGATGCCGCCACGGCCGAACGCATCCGCCGCGCCTTCGGCGTCGATCTGGCGGCGGCGGAGGCGCGCTGCCGTGCCGCGATGTCCGCCGCCCAGGCCTAGCGCCGCCCTCAGATCCGCGCGGGGCGCAGCGCCCGCCGCCGGGCGCGCCCCTCGCGGTAAAGGGTGAAGATCCCCGTCCCGGCGATGATCGCGGCGCCCGCAAGCGTCAGCGGCGCGGGCCATTCGCCGAAGACCAGCAGCCCCAGAACCAGCGCCCAGACCAGCCCGGTGTAGCGGAAGGGCGAGACGAAGGCGACGTCCCCGATCCGCATCACCTGGACGGAGAAAAGGTACCCACCCGTCACGAAGACTGCCGCCAGCGCGACCAGCCCGGCCGAACGGGCGCTGACC
>JBPEXR010000274.1:0-8177 GCA_052031355.1 Paracoccaceae bacterium | reverse complement strand
GGAACTCCATGTCCTTCTCGACCTTGAAGCTGAGCGGCGTCGTGGGGTTGGCGACCACGCGCGCCAGGCGCCCGGCGTCCAGAACGCCCTCTTCCTTGTCGAACTCCCAGCTGCGGTTCTGCTGCGCCTGCAGCCGGCGCTGCAGCTTGTTGGCCAGCCGGCTGACCGCGCCCTTCAACGGCTCCAGCTACTGGTCGAGATAGGCGCGCAGGCGCTCCAGCTCGGCCGGCTCGGCCAGCTCCTCGGCGCGGATCTCCTCGTCGAAGCGCGATTCGAAGACGGTGTAATTGGGATCGGCGTCGGAGACCGGCGGCGGGGGCGGCGGGTCGAGCGGGGCCTCGCCCTCGGGCATCTCGGCCTCCTCGCCCATCTCCTCGTCGGCGCTGTCCTCCATCGAGACCTGGGCCTGGCTGGCGTCCTGCGTCTCGTCCTGGGTGCGCTCGGGGTCGGCCTCGGCCTGCTCGTCGCCCTCTTCCTCGTCTCCGGTGCTGTCCGGGTCCTGCTGCTCGTCGCTGCCTTCCTCGGCCTCGTCCTCCTGCTCGTCGTCCAGCTCGTCCGGGTCGTCCCCCAGCTGGTCGCCGTAGCCCAGGTCGCGGATCACCTGCCGGGTCAGCCGGGCGAAGGCGCCCTGGTCGGCGAGGCTGTCCTCCAGCCCCTCGAGCGTGCCGCCGGCCTGGTCCTCGATGAAGCCGCGCCACAGCTCCATGACGTTCTTCGCGCCCTTCGGCAGGTCGCGCCCGGTGGCCAGGTGGCGCACCAGGTAGCCGGCGGCGGCCGCCAGCGGCGCATCGGCGGCCTCGCGCACCTGGTCATAGCCCTTGCGGGCGCTGTCGGCGCCGATCTTGGCGTCGATGTTCTGCGCCGTGCCGGGCATGTCGCGGGCGCCCACGGCCTCGCAGCGGGCAACCTCCATCGCCTCGTAAAGCTCGCGCGCCATGTCGCCCTGGGGGGCGTAGCGCGCATGGGTGCCGGCGTCGTGGTAGCGGCGGTGCAGCGCCAGCGCATCGGCGGTGCCGCGGGCGATCAGCACCTCCTCGCGGGTCATGCGGCGGCTGACCTGCGGAAGGCGCATGGAATCGCCAGACACCCCGGCCGGATCGACCGTGTAGGTGATCGTCAGGTCCGGGTCGTGGGCCATGACCTTCGTCGCCTCGGCAAGCGCCTTCTTGAACGGGTCGGCCGGGTTGTCGCTGGATTTGCTCATAGGGCGTTTATCCGCCCTTAGACCGTTCGCTGCAAGGGGCGGCGCGCCCCACGGCGCCTGGGGCGGCGCGCCCCCCCGCGCAGGGGGCGGCACGCCCCACCGCGCAAGGGGGAGGGCTGTGCGCCCTCGCACAGAAACCCGCGAATTTCGGTGAATTGTGCGCCGCACCCCCGGCGCCTTAATTCAGGGCACCGACATTCCTTTGCACCGTGAAAGGGCAAACCCATGAGCACCAAACCGAACATCGCCGTCATCATCGGCACCACCCGCGCGGCGCGCTGGGGCCATGTTCCCGCGCAGTGGATCGCGCAGCAGATCACCCAGGACGGGCGTATGACGGCCGAGGTCCTGGACCTGGCCGATTTCGACCTGCCGCTCTTCGACGAGGTCGCCTCGAACAAATGGGCGCCCTCCGCCGACCCGCGCGCCCGCCGCTGGCAGGAGGCGATCGGCCGCTTCGATGGCTATGTCTTCGTCACGGCCGAATACAACCATTCGATCTCCGGCGCGCTGAAGAACGCGCTGGACCAGGCCTTCAACGAATGGAACCGCAAGCCGGCGGCCATCGTGGGCTACGGCGGGCTGGGCGCGGCGCGCGCGGTGGAGCACCTGCGCGGCATCGCGGTAGAGCTGCGCATGGTCAACGTGGCCGATGCGGTGCACATCGGCGGCGAGACCTTCTTCAAGGCGCATCCCATGGGCGGCGATCCCCAGCCGCTGGAGGCGCTGGACGGCGTGTTGCGCCCCTCGGTGGACGCCCTGATCGGCGAGCTGCACTGGTGGGCCGCCCTTCTGAAGGACGCGCGCCGCGCCGAACAGGCGGAGGCGGCCTGAGCCTTCGGCCCCCGAAAACGCAAAACGGCGCCCCCGGCGGGCGCCGTTCGCGTGTTTCGCAAAGCCCGCGTTCAGGCGGCGTCCAGATCCTCAAGCGAGGCTTCGCCCGCCGCCAGTCGCGCCAGTTGCGCGACATGCACGTCGAGGGCGTCGATCACCGGGTAGCCCGGGTCCTGTCCGTCGAAGGCGAGGTTCAGATCGGTGCCCGCCAGCACGATCGCCTCGGCGCCCAGCTCCTCCACCATGCGCCGGCCGGCGTCCAGGAACATCTCGCGCTGGGCGGGGCTGCAGGTGCCGGCCACGGCGACTTCCTGGTAGGCCTGGCCCAGGTCCTCGATCTCCGCGTCCAGCGCCACGGCCTCGGTCCGGGCGAGCTGGCCGTAAAGGCGCGTGCGCATCACCACGCGGGTGCCCAGCAGGCCGATCCGCTTGACGCCCTGGCCCGCGAAATGCGCGTCCAGCGGCGCCACCCCGGAGACGAGCGGCAGGGGCGAGATGCGGGCAAGCTCCTCGAAGCAGTAATGCGCGCCCAGCGAGGTCAGCGCCGCCACCTCGGCGCCGGCGCCTTTCAGCTCTGCCACCTGGCGGGCGAAAATCTCGGCCTGCGGGACGCGGCGGTCGGCCAGGTTGTTGGCGATCAGCGTCTGGATGTCGCCGTGCGACAGCGTCATGCGCAGGCTTGCGCCCTTCGCCTCGACCGCGGCGGCGAGGCGCTGGTAATAGACGAGGCTGGCGGCAACGCCGATCCCGCCGATCAGGCCGATGTGCATGGCGCGCGTCAGCCCAGGCTGACCGAGGCCGCGCTTTCGGGCAGCTCCTCGTCGAAGCAGCGCTGGTAGAACTCGGCCACCGTCTGGCGCTCCAGCTCGTCGCACTTGTTCAGGAAGCTGACGCGGAAGGCATAGCCGACGTTGCGGAAGATCTCGGCGTTCTGGGCCCAGGCGATGACGGTCCGCGGGCTCATGACGGTGGAGAGGTCCCCGTTCATGAAGGCGGTGCGCGTCAGGTCCGCCACGGTGACCATCTGCTTGATGATCTTGCGGCCCTTCTCGTTGTTGTAATGCGGCGCCTTGGCCAGGACGATCGCCGTCTCGGCGTCGATGCTGAGGTAGTTCAGCGTGGCGACCAGGCTCCAGCGGTCCATCTGGCCCTGGTTGATCTGCTGCGTGCCGTGGTAGAGGCCGGTGGTGTCGCCAAGGCCGACCGTGTTCGCCGTGGCGAAGATGCGGAAGTACTTGTGCGGGTGGATCACCTCGTTCTGGTCCAGCAGCGTCAGCTTGCCGTCCACCTCCAGCACGCGCTGGATCACGAACATCACGTCGGCGCGGCCGGCGTCGTATTCGTCGAAGACGATGGCGGTCGGGGTGCGCAGCGCCCAGGGCAGGATGCCTTCCTGGAACTCGGTCACCTGCTTGCCGTCCTTCAGCTTGATCGCATCCTTGCCGATCAGGTCGATCCGGCTGATGTGGCTGTCGAGGTTCACCCGCACCGTCGGCCAGTTGAGGCGCGCGGCCACCTGTTCGATATGGGTGGACTTGCCGGTGCCGTGGTAGCCCTGGATCATCACGCGGCGGTTGTGCTGGAAGCCCGCCAGGATGGCCAGCGTCGTGTCGTGGTCGAACTTGTAGGTGCTGTCGAGGTCGGGCACGCGGTCGCTGCGGTCGGCGAACCCCTTCACGGTCATGTCGCTTTCGATGCCGAACACCTCGCGGACAGAGATGTCTTCGGTCGGTTTGGCGTTGATGTCGATCATGCCGTCGGCCATGCGTCTTCCCTCTCGTGGCGGCCGGCCCGCGCGGGCGGGCCGCGTCTTGCGGTATTTGCCTTGCGGCTGTCGTGCAACATATCGCGGGCAGTGGCAAGGGAAAGGGCAGGCTGGCGCGGCCGGCGGGCCCCGTGCTTTACTGCGGCAGCCGCACCGCCAGCGGCCGCCAGGGGGTAGGTGATGAACGATATGACCGCGGGGCACCCCGCGTGACCACGCTGGCAGAGATCGAGGCCCTGCTGGCCCGGGTCGGCATCGGCGACCGGGTGGCCTTCGACCGGCTGTACGATCTGACGGCGGCGAAACTCTTTGGCATCTGCCTGCGTGTCTTGGACAACCGCGGCGAGGCAGAGGAGGCGCTGCAGGAGGTCTACGTCAAGGTCTGGCGCGGCGCGCACCGCTACCGGGTGAACGGGCTCAGCCCGATGACCTGGCTGATCACCATCGCCCGCAACAGCGCCATCGACCGGCTGCGCGCCCGGCGCGGGGCGCGGCGCGCCGACAAGCCGCTGGAGGCGGTGGCCGAACGGCTGGCCGATCCCGCCCCGGGCCCCGAGGCGCAGGCCGTCGCCGCCGGCGAGCGCGCACGGCTGCTGGGCTGCCTCGGCGCGCTGCCGCCCGACCGGGCCGAGGCGGTGCGCCTGGCGTACCTCGCGGGGGCCAGCTACGCGGAACTGGCGGCGCGCTACTCGGTGCCGCTGAACACGATGCGAACCTGGCTGCGCCGCAGCCTGATGAAACTGAGGGAGTGCCTGTCGCAATGACACCGCCGAAGGGACCGGGGACGGGGCGCGGCGCGCCCGGTCCGGAGCGCGAGGACGACCGCGCGCTGGCGGCGGAATACGCCCTTGGCCTGCTGAGCGCCGAGGAAGCGGTGCGTTTCGAGCAGCGCCTGGCGCATTCGCCGAACCTGCGCGCGCTCTACGCCGAATGGGCCGAGGACCTGGTGGCGCTGACCGACGACATCCCCGAGGTGCCGCCCCCCGCGGCGGCCAAGGCGCGGCTGCGCCGGGCGATCTTCGCCCCGCCGCGGCGCGAGGGCTGGCTGGCGCCGCGCAACCTGGTGCGCTGGCTGGCGGGCGGCGCGGTGGCCGCCGCGGTGCTTCTGCTGGCGCTGGACACCGCGCAGGTCTTCGACCCCGCGCCCGACCTGCGGGCCGAGGTGACGGACGCCGGCGGCATGCCCCTTCTGCGCGCCGCATTCTCCCCCGACCTGCGGCTCTTGCGGGTCGAGCGTCTGGCCGCGCCGCCGCCCGAGGGCAGCGACCACGAGCTTTGGCTGCTGGCCGGGCAGGGGGCGCCGGTTTCGCTGGGCGTGCTGCCCCCCGGCGGCGCCGCGGTGATGGAGCTGCGCCCCGAACTCGCCGAACAGATGCGCGGCGCGCAGCTGGCCCTTTCGCTGGAGCCTGCGGGCGGCTCGCCCACCGGCGCGCCCACTGGCCCCGTGCTGGGCGCCGGGCCGGTGCAGGAGGGCTGAGCGGGGCGCGGCGGTCCGCCCGCGCAGTTCGCGGCGGAACGCGAGGGTTTCTTGCGAAACCAGACGTCTTGCATCCCGGCGCCCGGGTAAGCCCGGGCCGATCTCGAACGGTATAGGCCGAAAAAACGCCAGCCCCCCGGCATTCACCCCGTGCCGCAGCAGGCCCCGCCCGAGGCGCCTTCGCCGGTCTCTTCCGCCTGCGCCTCCATCGCCGCCTGGGCGCAGAAGCAGGAGGCGGCGACGCCCGGGTCGGCGCGGGCCAGCGCCAGCTCGAGGCGTTGGCCGACCAGCTGCGCCTCGGCCATTGCCCCGCGGCGCGTCAGGCAATCGTGCAGGCCCTTGAGGCTCCAGACGTTGTCGGGGTGCGCCGCGGCGCGCGAGGGGTGCCCCCCGAGGCCAAGGTCGGCGCGGTAGACGGCCTCGGCCTCCTCCACGTGGCCCTGTTCCAGCAACAGCGCGCCCAGGGCATGGCGGGTGGGCTGCATCCAGCCCCAGGGCTCGTCGTAGGGCAGCGCGTCGTCCAGTTCGACCGAGCGGCGCAGATGCGCGAAGGCCTCCTCATAGGCGCCCTTGCGGTAAAGGATCTCGCCGCGCAGCATTTCGGCGGCGATGGCCAGCAGGTCGGTGACGCGGTTGTTGTGCATCAGCCGGCTGTCCGGCACCGCGGCGCGCGCCTCCTGGAAGGCGCGCTCGGCCTCCTCGGCCTCGGCCACGCGGCCCAGGGCCGCCAGGGCCACCCCGCGGGCATAGAGAATGTTCGCCGTCTTGGTGCAGTACAGCGCGCGATCCTCGGGCAGCGTCAGATCGAGGATTTCCTGCCAGCGGCCGAAGCGGATCAGCACGTGCGGCTCCATCGCCATGAAGCTTTCGAAGTAATCGGCCATGGGCGGCGAGGGGATGCGCAGCATCGCCTCGGGGGTCGTTTCCTCCAGCCCGCGCAGGGCCTCGCGCGCCGGGGCGATCTGGCCCAGGAACATCGCCGCGTAGATGACGAAGTGATAATTGTGCTGGCGATACCCGGTGTAGATGTTCATCGCCCCCTCGCGGGCGTAGTACTTCAGGTCCGCCGCGATCGCCCGCCGGTTCCAGCGCACCGCCTTTTCCCAATCGCCGCAGAGCACGTCGATATGCGTCGGCATGTGCACCAGGTGGCCGGCGTCGGGGACCAGCTCGCGCAGGGCGTCGGCGGCGCGCAGGGCGGCCTCGGGCTCGGGCGACATTTCCATCAGGTGGATGTACATGTGCAGCACGCCCGGATGCGCCATGCCGCCGGGCCGCGCCATCGCCGCCTCCAGCAGGGCGCGCACCTCGCGCGTGGCGGCGCCCTCGGCGGGGGTGCCGGTGCCAAGGTCCCAAAGCGCCCAGGGGGTGGGCTGCATCAGCGCCTCGGCGGTCAGCGCGGCGATGTCCAGATCCTCCGCGAACTGCGCCTGCACGGCGCGCATGGCCTGCGCATAGGCGCGGTCCCATTGCGCCATCTCTTCCTCGCTGCCGGGGGTGTCCTGCGGGTAGCGGGCCGCCAGCGCCTCGATCAGCGCGGCCTCGGCGGGGCTGGCGCCGCCGGCACCGGCGCAGTCGCGTGCCCGGGCCAGCGCGGCGCGGGCGGTGCGCAGCGTCTCGGCCCGGCCGGGGGCGTCGAACAGGTGCCAGGGCATGTTGTAGTTCGGCCCCGCGACCAGCGCCTGCCCCCAATGCGCCATCGCGCAGCCCGGGTCATGCGCGGCGGCGCGGCGGAAACAGGCAGCGGCTTCCTGGTGGTTGAAGCCGTAGGTCCAGTTGAGGCCCCGGTCGAACCAGGTCTGCGCGCCCGGCGCGGCGGTGGTGATGGCGCGCCCATGCGTGCCCAGATCGTAGATGTCCATGCGGCCCCCCTTTATGCGCCGCCATCTTCGAAGCGCCGGCGCCGAAGGGCAAGGGCCGGCGGGGCGGCGCGAGGCCCTCGAAAGCGGTGCGGCGAAAAAAATCTGCACCCGCGCGAAACTTCCCCGGCCCGGCCTTCGTGCCTTCCTGCGACCGACCCCGAGGGGGACGGAACAGACGCGCCCATCCCGGGCGCCCGAGAGGAGAACGACCCATGACCACCAAGACATTCGCCGCCTTCGCCGCTGCCGCCGCAACCGCCGTGGCCCTCGCCGGCCCCGCAGCGGCCGACAGCCACGCCATGACCGGCAACCCCATGGTCGGCGGCGCGCCCATGTTCGCCGACAAGAACATCGTCGAGAACGCCGTGAATTCCGCCGATCACAAGACGCTGGTGGCTGCCGTCCAGGCGGCGGAACTGGTCGATACGCTGTCCTCCGAGGGGCCGTTCACCGTCTTCGCGCCGGTCGATGCCGCCTTCGCCCAGCTGCAGGCCGGCACGGTCGAAACCCTGCTGAAGCCGGAAAACAAGGCCGCGCTGCAGCAAGTGCTGACCTGCCACGTCGTCGCCGCCGAGGCGATGTCCGAAGCGATCGCCACGATGATCGCCGATGACGGCGGCATGCACCCGGTGCCCACCGTGGGCGGCTGCACGCTGCAGGCCAGCATGCAGGGCGACGAGATCATCCTGAAGGACGAACGCGGCCGCAGCGCCACCGTCACCATCGCCGACGTCAAGCAGTCCAACGGCGTGATCCACGTGATCGACACGGTTCTGCTGCCGGCGATGTAACGCTCTCGCAGACGTGCGCCGCCCGTGATTGCCCGATCGCGGGCGGCTTGCCACATTGGCTATGCGCCCCGGGCGCGGGCCGCTGCATGGGCGGCGCGCTTTCAAAGCGTCAGCCCCATGCCGGACGCGCCGGACAAGCCCCGAACCCGCCCGGTGCGCGATGACAGGAGGATACCGATGAACCGACGCAGGCTCTTGACCACCGCCCTGGCCGCCGGCACCGCCGCGCTGGGCGCGGCCGCCG
>JBPEXR010000273.1:0-1595 GCA_052031355.1 Paracoccaceae bacterium | reverse complement strand
ATCGCCTCGATCATCCGGGACCGGCCGGAGACGCGCAGCCGCTGGCTGTCGTTCAGCCAGGCGCCGGCGCCCTTCTCGGCGTAGAACATCTCGTCCTTGGCCGGGTCGAACACCACGGCCGAGACGATCTGGCCCTTGTGCTCCAACGCGATGGAAACGGCCCAATGCGGCAGCCCGTGCAGGAAGTTGGTGGTCCCGTCCAGCGGATCGACGATCCAGCGGCGAGTCGGGTCCTTGCCGTCGGCGGCGCCGCTTTCCTCGCCCAGCCAGCCGTAGGTGGGGCGCGCGCCGGTCAACTCGTCGCGCAAAATCTGCTCGGCCGCGGTATCGGCGCGCGAGACGAAGTCCCCCGCCCCCTTGGCCGACACCTGCAGGTTCTCGACCTCGCGGAAATCCTTCACGAGCGACCGCCCCGCCTTGCGCGCGGCCTTGATCATGATGTTGAGATTCGCGCTGCCCTGCATCCGGTCGCTCCTGTTTGTCAGGGGGCGCGTATACTGGCCCGGGCCGGACTTGCCAAGGGGGCGCGCCGCGACGCGGTTAGCGCGGCGCCCGGGGCCCTGTTCGCGGCGTGCTCAGCGCCTCACGAGGCCAGGCACTGCCGCTCCAGTTCCGGGCCAACGTCCTGCGCCAGCTGCTCGGGCGGCATGGCGTAGATCCAGCCGGCCAGCGCCGGGGCAAGCTCGCGCACGTCGTCCGGCATGGGGCGGGCCGCCAGCGCGGCGGTGACCGCGGCCTCTGCCGCCTCGCCGGCGCGGCGGCGGTTCTGGATGTCGCCCGCCAGCGCCGCGATCACGGCGCAGGTCTCGGCCTGGCCGGCCTGCGCGGGGCGCGGGGCCAGCGCCAGCAGCGCCGGCAGTGCCAAGAGGGCGCAAAGGGCCAGCAGGGCGGCGTGGGTCGGGCGGCGGCGTGGCATGGGTCGGATCATGGCGCTTCGGGTCAGGTTGAGTTCGCGTCCCGCCTAGCCGATCCGGGCGCGAAGGCAAAGCCCCAAGGCGCGGCCCCCCGTCTGTCAGCGCATTCCGGCCAGCGCGGCGCGGCCCGCCACCCGGCGCATCGCGCGCTCCACCTCCTCGACCAGGGTGCCGGCCATGGACCGGGGGCCCAGCAGTTCGAAAGCCTCGGCCCCGGTGCGCGACAGGGCCACGGGCACGTGGCGCAAGGGGCAGCGCGCGGTTGCCCCCTCGGCGAAGGCCGCCGGGGCCAGGTCGATCGGCACCAGCCGCGCCAGGACCTGGGCGGCGCCCGCGCCCGAGAGGCGCAGCCCGGCCCAGCCGTCGCTCTGGTCGGTCAGCGCCGCGACCTCCGCCAGCGCGGCATCGGGGGGCGGGCCGATCAGCAGCCAGGCGTCGCGCCCGAACCACCACAGCCGCGCTGTGCCTGCGGACGCGCTTTCGCCCGGCCCGGGGCACGGCAGCCCATGCGCGCGCTCCAGCACCTCGGCAAGGGCGGTAACGTCCTCGGGGCCATATGCGGCGATCTGCGTCAGCCGCCCCGGCGCCCAGGCCTGCAGCCGCGCCGCGCCATGGCGGATGTCAAGGGCCGGGTCCAGGGCGGGTGTCGGTGCCAGGTCAGTCACGCATGCGTCCTCCCTC
>JBPEXR010000272.1:0-5397 GCA_052031355.1 Paracoccaceae bacterium | reverse complement strand
GGCGCGCGGATCGGGCCCTTCGACGCGGTGGTCGGCGCCCTG
This sequence comes from Paracoccaceae bacterium, assembly GCA_052031355.1. Classification (GTDB taxonomy): domain Bacteria; phylum Pseudomonadota; class Alphaproteobacteria; order Rhodobacterales; family Rhodobacteraceae; genus JBPEXR01. The sequence continues at coordinate 5,355 of JBPEXR010000272.1, read as the reverse complement.
TGGCAGAACCGGCTGGCGCTGGACCGCGCGCTGGGCCTGCCGACCGAGGCCAGCTGGCAGCACCGCTACCGCAAGTCACTGTTCTTCCAGACCGATCGCCCCTTCGCGCAGCCCAGCCGGGTTTTCGCCGTGGGGCCCTTCGGCGACATCAAGAACTACGGCGGGCAGCGCTTCTATGCCTCCTGGTATCCCGCGGGCCTGCTGGCGGTGGGCGAGGAGGCAACCCCGCCCATCCCCCGCAGCGACCGGCCGGACGCCGAGATCCTGGCCCGGACCACCGCCGCGCTGACGCGCCTCGCCCCCGACATGGCGCCCGTCTTCGCCGCGGCCCGCGACATGCGCGTCGAGGGCGGCTGGGTCTTCGCGCGCGGCACCGGGCGGCTGGACGATCCGCGCGCCAGCCTGCATCAGCGGCACGCCCACGGGGTGGCGCGCTTCGGCGGATACTACAGCGTGGATACGGGCAAGTATTCCACTGCCCCGCTGATGGCCCAGGCGCTGGCGCGGGACATCCTGGCCTGAGGCCGCGCGCCTAGCCGATGCGGCGGCGCGGCGGTGCCTGGTCCGGCGCGTCTTCCGGCGACTCGGGTTCCGCGCCCTCGGTCTGCGGCGCGGCCTCTGCCGCTTGCGCCCCGGCCCTCGGCGCCCCGGCTTCCTCGCCCGCCGGCTCCAGCGCCGCCGATTCCGGCGCGGCGGGGCCGTTGCGGCGCAGGCGCCACAAATCGCGCCGCGCCACCAGATGCGCCCGCGCCCAGCGCCAGAAGATCCGCGTGTCGAGGGCCGCGACCGCGATGCCCAGCGGGATCATCCAGAAACCCAGGACCGGCAGAAAGCCCAGCACCCCGCCGCAGATCAGCAGCAAGCCCAACAGGAAGCGCAGCCCGGGCGGCACGTTGCGGCTGATCCAGACAAGGAAGCGGCGCAGGCGGCGGCGCGTGTCGCGTTTCACCTGCTGCCAAAGCTGTGCAATGCGGGCTTTCATTCGCGGGCCTGACGCTCCGCCGTCTCGAAAACGCGGTCGATCATCGCCTGGGTGCCGCGGCTGAACTCCAGCGGGCACGGGTACGGCACGCCGCTGCGGGCCGAGCGGTTGAAGGCCGCGACCTGCAGCGCGTATTGATCGGCCAGGGGGAAGCGCGCCTCCTCGGCGGTCTTGTCGCTGCGCTCCAGCCGCAGGCAGGATTCGCCGTAGACGCGCGGGTTGAAGGGCGCGCTCAGCCGCATCACCCCGCGGGTGCCGTGGAACACCATGTCCTGCCGCGGCGCCATGCGCATCGAGGTGACGGAGGAGTAGCGGAAGCTGGGAAACTGGGCCAGCACCTGCGCCCAGACATCGACGCCGCGGTCCCAGTCGATCACCGCGCCGAGAAGGCGCTCCGGCTCCTCGCCGGTGACGAAACGCGCGGCGCCAAAGGTATAGACGCCGATGTCGCGCAGCCCGCCGCCCCCCGTTTCGGCCCGGTTGCGGATGTTCTGCACATCCTCGCGGTTGTCGAAGGAAAAGACGCCGTCGACCATCACCAGATCGCCCAGCTCCCCCGCCTCGTAGAGGGCCTTGGCATGGTGCCACTGGGGGTGATGCACGATCATGTAGGCCTCGGCGATCAGCCGGCCGGTGCGCTCGCGCAGGGCGATCAGCTCGTCGATCTGCGCGGCGTGCAGGGCGATGGGCTTTTCGCAGAGCACGTGCTTGCCGGCCTCGGCGGCGCGGCGGGTCCATTCGACGTGCAGGTGGTTGGGCAGCGGGATGTAGACCGCGTCGATGCCCTCATCCTCGATCAGCGCCTCGTAGCTGTCCATCACGCGCAGGCCCGGAAAGGCATCGAGGAAGGGCGCCGCCTTGGCCGGATCGCGCGTGGCCAGCGCCTCCAGGCTGCCGCCCGGTGCGGCGTGCAGCGCCGGCGCCATGTGCGCGCGCGCGAAATTCGCGGCGCCCAGGACGCCCCAGCGGATATGGTCTGCCATCTCGTCCGTCCCGTGGTCGGTGGCGGGCCCGGCGGCGGGCCCTTTCGGCGCAATCTAGCGCCGCGCCGGCGCAATTCCAAAAGGGGGATGGGCGGCGGGCCGCGCCGGGCTCAGGCCGGCTCGACCATGCCGCGTTCCTCGGCCAGCTCGCGCATGCGCGCCTGCAGCTTCTCGAAGGCGCGCACCTCGATCTGGCGAATGCGCTCGCGCGAGACGCCGTACTGGCTGGAGAGATCCTCCAGCGTCACGGTCTCCTCGCTGAGACGGCGCTGGGTCAGGATGTCGCGCTCGCGCTCGTTCAGCACTTCCATGGCGGCCGCCAGCATTTCGCGCCGGGCTTCCAGCTCGTCGCGCTGCTCGTAGTCGCTGGCCTGGTCGGCATCCTCGTCCTCCAGCCAGTCCTGCCACTGCATGGTGCCTTCGCCCTCCTGCCCCACCGTGGCATTGAGCGAGGCATCGCCCCCCGACAGGCGCCGGTTCATGGAGATGACTTCCGCCTCCGTCACGCCCAGGTCGTTGGCGATCTGCTTGACGTTCTCGGGGCGCAGGTCGCCATCCTCCAGCGCGCCGATCTTCGACTTGGCCTTGCGCAGGTTGAAGAACAGCTTCTTCTGGGCGCTGGTGGTGCCCAGTTTCACCAGGCTCCAGGAACGCAGGATGTATTCCTGGATCGAGGCGCGGATCCACCACATGGCGTAGGTCGCCAGGCGAAAGCCCTTCTCGGGATCGAAGCGCTTGACCGCCTGCATCAGGCCCACGTTCGCCTCGGAGATGACCTCCGCCTGCGGCAGGCCGTAGCCGCGGTAGCCCATGGCGATCTTGGCGGCGAGCCGCAGGTGCGAGGTGACAAGCCGGTGCGCGGCCTCGGTGTCCTGGTCCTCGACCCAGCGCTTGGCGAGCATGTACTCCTCCTCCGGTTCCAGAAGCGGGAACTTCCGGATCTCCTGAAGGTAGCGGCTCAGCCCACCTTCCGGTGTCGGCGCCGGCAGATTGCCGTAGTTGCTCATGCCCGTCCCCTCCGTATGTTTAAGGGCTTAACATGCATTTAAGATCGCCCCCGGCGCGGCACAAGGCGCCGGGCTCACTTTCTGACTCTAGCCCCCGCGCGGGCGGCGCGACAGGGGAAGCATCCTGCACTCACGCGCATGTGCTGTGCCCGGATCGCGCCTATTCCGGCGCGCCGCGCAGCGCCTCCAGCAGGGCGACCATGTCCGCCGGCATGGGCGATTCGAAGCGCATCGCCGCGCCGGTGACCGGGTGTTCGAACCCCAGCGTCGCGGCGTGCAGCGCCTGGCGCGGAAAGGCCCGCGCCGCCGCGACCGCGCCTTCGGGCAGCGCCGCCGGCGAGAGCTTGCGCCGCCCGCCGTAGACCGGATCGCCGATCAGCGCGTGCCCGGCATGGGCCATGTGCACCCGGATCTGGTGCGTGCGCCCGGTCTCCAGCCAGCATTCGACCAGCGCCGCGGCCTCCGGCCGGCCGAAGCGCTCGACCACCCGCGCCCGGGTGACCGCGTGGCGCCCGCCGTCGAAGGTGACCGCCTGGCGCTGGCGGTCGGTGCGGTGGCGCGCCAGCTGCGTCGTCAGCCGCAGCACGCCGCCGGCCTCGAAGCTGACGCCGCGCACCCCGCGCAACCGCGGATCGGCCGCGTCCGGCACGCCGTAGACCACCGCGTGGTAGCGACGTTCAACATCATGGCGGGCGAATTGTTCCGCCAGCCCGTGGTGGGCGCGGTCGCTCTTGGCGACGACCAGCAAGCCGCTGGTATCCTTGTCGATCCGGTGCACGATGCCGGGCCGCTTGCGCCCGCCAACCCCCGACAGGGCGCCGCCGAAATGGTGCAGCAGCGCGTTGACCAGCGTGCCGCCCGGCGTGCCCGGCGCGGGGTGCACGACCATGCCGGCGGGCTTGTCGACGACCAGCAGGTCCGCGTCCTCGTGCCGGATGTCGAGGGGAATCGCCTCGGGCGCGATCTCCGTCTCCTCGGCCTCGGGGAGGTCGATCTCCACCTCGTCGCCCGCGGCCACGCGGGCCTTGGGATCGTGCGCGGGCTGGCCGTTCAGCCGCACCGCCCCCGCCTCCAGCAACCGCGCGAGGCGCGTGCGCGACAGGGCGGCCTCCTCTGGCACATCGCGGGCCAAGGCCTTATCAAGGCGCGCGGGCGGTTCCGCAGCAATCTGGAAGACGACACGCGCCATGCAACAATCCCCTGAACCGGGGCCCCTGCCGGAGCCCGCCAACCTGCGCTTTCTGCGGCGCCTCGTCACCACGCTGACCGCGGTGATGATCCTGGGCCTTCTAGTGATCCTGTCGCTGCTTGTCATCAGGCTCAATACCGCGCCCGCGCCGCTGACCCTGCCCGAGGCGATCACCCTGCCCGGGGGCGCCCGCGCCGCCGCCGTCACCCTGGCGCCGGACCACGTCGTGGTGCTGACCGAAGGCCAGCGGGTGCTCGTCTATGACCGCGGCGGGGAGTTGCTGCGCGAGATCGCGCTGGACTGATGGGCCGCGCCCCGGCCACCCGCGCGCGCTGGCTGGCGGCGCTTTGGGCGGGCTGTTTCCTGGGCGGGCTGCTGGCCTTTTTCGGCCTCGCGCCGGAGGGCAGCGGCTTCACCCGCGGGCTGAACCGGCTGGTGGCGCTGCTGGGCTGGCACGCGGCGGCGGTGCTGCCGGCGCTGGGGCTGCTGGCCGTTGCGCGCGGGCTGCGCGCGCCCTGGCGGCAGCTGCGCTGGCTTCCGGCCCTGCTGGCAGTGCTGGAGTTCGGCGGGCTGGCGGGGCTGATCGTCGCGGCGCGGCTGGATGCGCCCAATGGCCCCGGCGCCCTGCCGGCGGAGGCGCCCCCGCGCCCGGTCAAACCTGCGCCCGGCGCCGAGATGCCCACGCGTTGACGGACGTCCGGGACCACGGCGCAATCCGCGCCAGCCGCGGCCGCGATCAATCATCTCACTGAATGGGGGTGGTGGTACCGCCTCCCCGGCTCGAACGGGGGACCTCTTGATCCACAATCAAGCGCTCTAACCTACTGAGCTAAGGCGGCCCAAGCAGCGCACCCGGGGTGCGCCCTGTCCGCGCGATTTACCCAGCCCGCCGCGTGAATGCAAGCCTTGGCCGAACAATTTTTCCCGCCCGCCCCCGGGCCCTTGCAGCGCCGGGCGGCGGCTGGCCCGGCTTGCATCGGCGGGCGGGTGCGGCTAAGCGATGCCCTCGCATTCCAGGAGGGCGTCATGGGCATCAACGACGAATCCAACATCGAGGCCAATCTGCAGATCGGTCCCACCGACCAGGGCATGGTGCGCCTGTTCGTCTCGGCCGGGACGATGGAGATCCCGATGGATTTCGACCCCGAAGAGGCCGAGGAGATCGCCGAGGAGATCCGCGCCGCCGCCGCCGCC
>JBPEXR010000271.1:0-3836 GCA_052031355.1 Paracoccaceae bacterium | reverse complement strand
GGTGGACGCCAGGACGGCGCCGCCCCTGGACGCGCTGCGGCGCGGGGCCACGCTGATCTGGCGGGGCGAGCTGTCGCGCATCGACGGGCCGTCCTCCGTCATGCGCCTGGGCGCCCCCAGCCAGCCGCAGGTGCCGCGCGGCCGCTGCGCCATCCGGGCGCAGCGCCTGGCCGCCCCGGCCCTGGCTGAGGCCGCGCTGGCCGAGGGGGCCCCGGCCCCGGTGCCCGGCCTGCCGCCGCTGCTGCTGACCGACCCGCAGCTTCCGGGCCTGCCCGACACCCTCGAAGAGGGCGAGATCGAGGTGACGGACGGCGCGCGCCTCTGGCGCCTGACGGTGCTGGGCGGGGGCACCGCCGCGCCGCCGCTGCTGCGTCTGCCCGAGGATTTTCCCCCGCGCGGACGCGAGCTTTGGATCACCCGCCACCGCCTCTCGCGGATCCTCGCCGCGCGCCGGCGTCCCGAACGGGGCCTGCCCGGCGGGCTGATGGCGGAGACGCAGGTCGCCACGCCGCGCGGGCCGCGCGCCGCCGGCGACCTACGCCCGGGCGATTTCGTCCTGACCCGCGACGCGGGCGCGCAGGAGGTGCTTTGGACCTCGCTCGACCCGGTGTCCGGCGCGCGCCAGCAGGCCATGCCGCACCTGCGCCCGGTGCGCCTGCCGCCCGGGGCGCTGGGCAAGGGGCGGCCGCTCTTCTCGCTGCGGGTGGCGCCGGGCCAGCGCGTGCTGCTGCGCGGCGACAAGGCCATGGCGCTGTTCGGGCAAAGCGACGTGCTGATCGCGGCGGATGACCTGGTGGGCGCCGGCCTTGCCCTTCGGGCCGAAGGGCTGCGTCCCTACCAGCTGGTCACCGTGATGCTGGCCGGCCACCACCTGCTGCGCGCCGGCGGAATGGAAGTGGCCAGCTTCCACCCCGGCTACGGCGGACTTTCGGGCCTATCGGGCGCCAGCCGTGCGCGCTTCCTGGCCGATTGGCCGGAACTGGCCGAGGACCCCGAGCGCTTCGGCCCGCCCGCGCGGCGCCTGCTCAGCCGCCCCGAGGCGGTGATCCTGGCGGGCGCTGCCTGAGCCGCCACTCCCCGATCACGAAAAGCCCGGCGTGCCCCGGTCCTGCGGCGCCTGCGCCAGGTGGCGCGCCTTGATCTGGGCGCTGGTCTCGCGGCTTCCGTCGTGCGACCAGCCGGGCGGGGCCAGCGCATAGGCCAGCCGCTGGCGCAGGGTCAGCCCGGGCCGGGTTACGTCGCGCAGAAGGGCCAGCCATTCGTGGAAGGCCACGCGCAGCGGGTTGAACGTGCCGAGGTTGCGCACCAGCCCGTAGCGGGGGCGGTCCTCCTCCAGCTCCGGCACGAAGGTGCCGAAAAGCTTGTCCCAGACGATGAAGACACCGGCGTAATTGGCATCGAGATAACGCGGGTTGCGCCCGTGGTGCACCCGGTGGTGCGAGGGCGTGTTCATCACCGCCTCGAACCAGCGCGGCATCCGGCCGATCGCCTCGGTATGGATCCAGAACTGGTAGACCAGGTTCAACCCGCCGCAGAACAGCACGATCGCCGGGTGAAAGCCCAGCAGGATCAACGGCGCGCGCACCACCATCATGAAGGTGAAGGTCCCGGTCCAGGTCTGCCGCAGCGCGGTCGTCAGGTTGTAGTGCTGGCTGGAGTGGTGGTTGACGTGGCTGGCCCAGACCCAGCGGATGCGATGCCCGAAGCGGTGCACCCAGTAGTAGCGCAGATCGTCCAGCACGAAGCACAGCGCGATCACCCACCAGGCGTGGCCCAGGTCCAGCGGTGTCACCTCCCACAGGACCATGAAGAAGCCGTAGGCGATGAACCCCAGCAGCACGCCGGCCGCCGAATTGCCCGCCCCCATCACCAGCGAGGTCAGCGCGTCGCGCGTCTCGTAGCGCCCGCCGCGGCCCGAGCGCAGGATCCAGAAGAATTCCGCGAGGATGGCGGCGATGAACAGCGGCACCGCCCATTGCACCACGTCGGGAAAGGTCAGATCGGCCATTGGCTAGGTCCTTCCAGCAGGCGGCGCCAGCGCGGCGCCTCGTCGGGCGCGGGGCGCAGGGTGACGCGCGGCGCGGTGAAATCGGGAAGGCGCAGCTCCAGCGCGTCGCCGCGGGGCGCCAGCCGCGGGGCGGCGACCGGTCGCAACGCCCGGTCCTGCCCCAGCACCCAGACGACGCCCGGGCCCTGCGCGGTCTCCACGAGGGCGGACAGGGCATCGGCCGCAAGGTGCACGGCGCGGGCGGGGCTGCCGGGGTATTCGTCGTTCCAGAGGCGCGCGGCCTCCTCCCGCGTCAGGGGACGCGGGGCGCTGCGCCCGGCAAGGTGCAGCGCGCCGATGATCGCGGCGATCCCCAGAACCACCAGCGGTACGAATAGCGATAAAGGCATCCCGGTCCCGTCACATTCCCGCCACCAGTATGCCCCGGCGCGGCGCCGCGTCAAAGCCGGCCGCGGCCGCGGGTGCATGACGTTGGGGAAGACGGGCGGGCGTCAGCCTTCGGGGCGCTGCAGCAGGGCGGCGATGATGGCGCGCGCGCTGTCAGAATCCCATTCGGCGTCGCCCGGCAGGCGGGCCAGCTCGCGCCCCTCGGGGTCGATCAGCACGGTGATCGGCAGGCCCAGCACGCCCATCTTGCGCGCCAGCGCCTGCTTGGGGTCGCGGTGCAGCGGCAGGTTGTCGACGTCGATATCTTCGAAGAAGGCGCGCATGGCGGGCTTGGGGTTGCGCCCGGTGGCGACGGTCAGCACCTCGAAATCCGCGCCGCCGTATGCCTCTTGCAGGGCCGCGAGGCCCGGCATTTCCTTGCGGCAGGGCGCACACCAGGTGGCCCAGAAGTTCACCAGCACATGCTTGCCCCGGTAGTCCGACAGCCGCAGTTCCGCGCCGTCGATGCCCTCGAAGGGCACGTCGGGCACCTCGCGCGGCGCGGCGTGGAAGGTCAGCTTCTTCATCGACCCGTCGCGCAGCGCCTCCAGCGCTTCCACGCTCGCCGCCTCCGGCGCTTCCAAAGTGGCCGCATCCGGCGCCGCAGCCCCCTCTGCCGCCCAGGCGGGGCCGCTTGGGGCGGCGTTTGCACCCAGCAGGAGAGCCGTATAAAGCACGAGGGACCAAATGGGGCGCATATTTCCTCCGGGGGCTTACATGACTTCAGATTCTTCCTCGAACCAGATGTGGGGCGGGCGTTTCGCCGCCGGCCCCGATGCCATCATGGAGGCGATCAACGCCTCGATCGGGTTCGACAAGCGCCTGGCCGCGCAGGACATCGAAGGCTCTCGGGCCCATGCCGCCATGCTCGCGGCGACGGGCATCATCACTGATAAGGATGCCGAGGCGATGCGGGAAGGTCTTCTCACGATCTTGTCAGAGATCGAGGAAGGGCGCTTCACCTTCTCCACCGCGCTCGAGGACATTCACATGAACGTCGAGGCGCGCCTGAAGGAGATCGTCGGCGAGGCCGCCGGGCGGCTGCACACCGCGCGCTCGCGCAACGACCAGGTGGCGACCGATTTCCGCCTCTGGGTGCGTGACCAGGCCGATGCGGCGATCGCCGGGCTGGAGGCGCTGATGCGCGCGCTGCTGACCCAGGCCGAGGCCGGTGCCGACTGGGTGATGCCCGGCTTCACCCACCTGCAGACCGCCCAGCCGGTCACCTGGGGCCACCACATGATGGCCTATGTCGAGATGTTCGCCCGCGACCGCGCGCGGTTCAGCGATGCCCGGGCGCGGATGAACGAATGCCCGCTGGGGGCCGCGGCGCTGGCCGGCACCTCCTTCCCCATCGACCGCGAGATGACCGCCCGCGCGCTGGGCTTCGATCGGCCGATGG
>JBPEXR010000270.1:0-1856 GCA_052031355.1 Paracoccaceae bacterium | reverse complement strand
ATTGAATTCGGCCCCCGCCTGCGGCATTCTGCCCCTGGCCGGACGGTGCAACTGCAAAGCAGGCGCCGGGCGGCACCCGGTCCGGGCCCGCGGCAGGTCCCGCGGCGGCCCCGAGGGCCGGGTCATCGGCAGAGGCGAGGCGAGCATGATCCTAACTTCCAAGGCAGCACGGGTGCTGGCGGCGGTCTGCTGCACGGCCCTTCTGGCCAGTTGCGGCGGCGGCCGCGACCGGCTGAGTTCCGGCGGCGCGGTAATGCGCTTTTCCACGGGGCCGCTGGCCTCGGCCTGCATCCAGTCGGACCGCAAGGCGCGCAACCCCGCGGTCTGCGGGTGCCTGCAGACGGTGGCCAACCTGCACCTCGACCGGGGCGAGCAGCGCCAGGCGGCCAAGTTCTTCGACGACCCGCACCGCGCGCAGGAAATCCGCCAGTCGGACAAGCGCCACCACGAAGTGTTCTGGCGCAAGTACAAGGCCTTCGGCGAGAACGTCGAGCGGAGCTGCCGCGCCTACGTCTAGACGCGGGCGCTCGCCGGGCCGGGGGTAGGGCGCGGGCCCCGCGCCCCCTCAGGCGTCGAGGAACGCCCGGACCGAGGCTTCGAACTCGCGCGGTTTCTCGGCGTGCAGCCAATGCCCGGCGCCCTGCAGCGCGGCGAAACGGGCCTTGGGGAACCGGGCGCGGATCTCCTCGCGGTGGGCGCGGGTGACGTAATCGCTTTCGGCCCCCGAAAGGAACAGCGCGGGGCGCGGGAAGCTGGCCTCGATCGCTGGGAAGCCCAGCACCTTTTCCATGTCCCGCTCCAGCACGTCGAGGTTCAGCCGCCAGCGGCGCTTGGCCACGTCCAGCGATTGCAAAAAGAAGCTGCGCAGCACCGGGTCGGAGACATGCGGCTCCAGCTGTTCCTCCGCATCGCTGCGGCGCGAGACGCGCGACAGGTCCACCTTCTTCATGGCGGCGATGTGCTGGCTCTGGTCGTGGCTATAGGCGACCGGGGCGATGTCGGCGACCACCAGGCGGCCGACCAGCTCGGGCCGCGTCAGCGCCAGGACCATCGCCGCCTTGCCGCCCATCGAATGGCCCAGCACGTCCATCGGCCCGCCGTGCGCCTCGATCACCTCGGCCAGATCACCGGCCATATCCTCGTAGCCGTGGCTGTCGAACCAGGGCGATTGACCGTGGTTGCGCTGGTCGACCGCGATCACCTGGCCGCGGTCCGACAGGCGCTTGGCAATGACGCCCCAGTTGCGGGCCGAGCCATAAAGGCCGTGGACGATCAGCAGGGGCGGGGCGGCGCCGGGCGCGCCGTGCAGGATGGTGTTCAGCATGGGCTTGGGTGTAGCGCGCCGCATCGCGCTTGCAAAGCGCGCCCTCTGGTTGGGCTTGCAAAGCGCGCCCGGCTTGCGTCCGGCGACGCGCCGCGTCAGGTTGCGCCCGACGCGGCAAAGGACCGGACATTCGTGACGCCCGAAGAGATCGCCAAGGATTGCGCCCGTATCGAGGCGCTGCTGGAGGAGAAGTTCGCCGCCCGCCGCGGCCCCCTGCGGCGGCGCCTGGCCAAGGCCGGCCGGCGGCTGCCGCGCCACGTACGCCGCGCGGGCGAGGAAATGTGCCAGGCCGGCGCCCAGGCCCGCCACCCGGGCCTGGCCAAGCGGATCGCGCCGGCCCGTTACGCCCGCGCCCGCCGCATCCTGGAGCAGCACCTCAAGGCCGTCGACCGCGCCGACATGCGGCGCGGCCTGGCGCTGAACCTTGGCGGCACGCTGGCCTTCAACCTGCTGCTCTGGGCGGCGCTGCTGGTCGGCGCGCTGCTGGCGCTGGGGCACATCTGATCCGCCCCGGGGCGCGGCCGCGCCCGCC
>JBPEXR010000027.1:0-3225 GCA_052031355.1 Paracoccaceae bacterium | reverse complement strand
GCGTGGTCAAAAGCTATGGCCCCATTGTCGAACACGCCGAGGCGCAGAACATCCCGCTGCACCTCGACAAGATCACCCGCACGCCCAATTCGCTGGACGCGCACCGGCTGATCCACTGGGCCAAGATCGAGGGACGGCAAACGGCCATGGTTTCGGCCCTCTTCAAGGCCTACTTCCTCGACGGGCGCGACATCGGCGATCATGACGTGCTGGTCGAGATCGCCGAGGGGCGCGAGATGGACGGCGCAATGGTGCGCCGGCTCTTGGCCTCGGACGCCGATGTCGAGGAGGTACGCGCCCGCGACAAGGCGGGGCGCGAAATGGGCGTGACGGGCGTGCCCACCTTCATCGTCAACGGCCAGCACGTGGTGCCCGGCGCGCAACCGCCGGAGCTTTGGGCCCAGGTGATCGAGGAGATCCGCGGACAACTTCAGCGCGGACCGGAAGCCCCCACTTCGCCCGACGCGTGACGCCGTAGTTCCACGGGGTGACCTTGCCGCCCGGGGTCAGAGGCGTATAACCGGCCCCAGGCCGCAGCGTTCGGGGCATTTTCCCCGCGCCGGCCCCCAGCCGGAGGTCCCATGCCCGCTCGCCGTCTCGCACCGGTCGAATTCGTCGCCATGATGGCGATGATGTTCGCCACCATCGCCTTCTCGATCGACGCCATGTTGCCGGCCCTGCCCCAGATCGGGCAGGAGCTGTCGCCGCAGGACATCAACCGCGCGCAACTGATCCTGACCTTCTTCGTCCTCGGCATGGGGCTGGGCACCTTCTTCACCGGGCCGCTGTCCGACAGTTTCGGCCGCAAGCCGGTGATCCTGGCGGGCGCCGCGCTGTACATCCTGGCCGCCGCGCTGGCCTGGGTCGCCCCGACGCTGGAACTGGTGCTGGCGGCGCGCCTGCTGCAGGGGCTGGGCGCGGCGGGCCCGCGGGTGGTGACGCTGGCGATCATCCGCGACCTCTATTCCGGGCGCGAGATGGCGCGGCTGATGTCCTTCGTCATGATGGTCTTTACCCTGGTGCCGGCCATCGCGCCGCTGCTGGGCGCGCTGATCATCGACGTCGCCGGTTGGCGCGGGGTCTTCCTGGCCTTCATCGCCTTCTCGGTCCTATCGGTCGGCTGGATGGCCCTGCGCCTGGCCGAGCCGCTGCCCCGCGCCCGCCGGCTGCCCTTCCGCCCCGCGGTGCTGGCCGCCGCCACGCGGGAGCTGTTCTCGATCCCGGCGGTGCGCGTCTCCATCGCGGTGCAGGCGCTGTGCTTTGCCATGCTGTTCGGGATGCTCTCCTCGGTGCAGCAGATCTATGACATCACCTTCGGCCGCGGCGACAGCTTCCCGCTGTGGTTCGGCGCCATCGCGGTGGTGGCCGGCACCTCCAGCCTGCTGAACGCGGCGCTGGTGATGCGGCTGGGGATGCGGTTCCTGGTGACGGCGACGCTGGCGGTGCAGGTGGCGATCTCGGCGGTGATGCTGGGCGTCTTTTTGGCCGATCTGCCGCTCGACATGGCGTTCTACGCCTTCGTCTTCTGGCAGACGACGGTCTTCTTCCAGGCCGGCATGACGCTGGGCAACATCAACTCGCTGGCGATGGAGCCTGTGGGCCATATCGCGGGCCTTGCCGCCAGCGTGATCGGCGCGGTGGCCACCGTCTTCGGCGTCGCGCTGGCGATCCCGGTCGGCATGGCCTTCGACGGCACGCCCGCGCCGCTGGCCGCCGCGATCTGCCTTCTGGCGCTGTTGGCGGTCATGCTGATGGCCCGGCTGCGGCGGATCGAGGCCAGCCAACCCGCCTGACGCTTGACCTTGCGCGCCGCGCGGGCCATTCCCGCCCCAAAGGACGTGGAGGCCCAATGACCGAGATTTTCGCCTATACCGACGGCGCCTGTTCCGGCAATCCCGGCCCCGGCGGCTGGGGCGCGCTGCTGCAGGCCAAGAAAGACGGCGCCGTGGTGAAGGAGCGCGAGCTCAAGGGCGGCGAGGCCTCGACCACCAACAACCGGATGGAGCTGCTGGCCGCGATCCACGCGCTGGAGACGCTGGGCCGCCCCAGCCGCGTCACCGTGGTGACCGACAGCGCCTACGTGAAGAACGGCGTGACCGGCTGGATCCACGGCTGGAAGCGCAACGGATGGAAGACCTCGGCCAAGAAACCCGTCAAGAACGTGGAGTTATGGCAGCGTCTTGATGCAGCGCAGCAACGCCACGAGGTGCGCTGGGAATGGGTGAAGGGCCACGCCGGCCACCCGGAGAACGAGCGCGCGGACGAGCTGGCGCGCGCTGGCATGGCCCCCTTCAAGCCGGCCAAGGGCAAGGCGTGATCCTGGACCTGGCCGCCCCGGGCGCAATGGCCGCGCTGCTCGATTATGCCGCCGTCGTGGTCTTTGCCCTGACCGGCGCGCTGGCGGCCAGCCGCGCGCAGCTGGACATCGTGGGTTTCGCCTTCGTCGCCGGGCTGACGGCGGTGGGCGGCGGCACGCTGCGCGACGTGCTGCTGGACCGCAACCCCGTCTTCTGGATGGCCGAGCCGGGCTACATTTTGGCCGCCTGCCTCGCCGCGCTGGTGGTCTTCTTCGCTGCGCCGCTGATGGAAAGCCGCCTGCGCTGGCTGCTGTGGCTGGACAGTTTCGCCCTGGCCGTCGCGGTGGCGGCGGGGTTCCTGGTGGCGCGCCAGGCCGGGCAGCCGGGGGTGATCGTCGCGATCATGGCCATCGCCACCGGCACCTTCGGCGGGCTGATGCGCGACGTGGTCTGCAACGAAGTGCCGATGGTGCTGCGCCAGGGCGAGCTTTACGTCACCGCCGCGCTGGGCGGCGCGCTGGGCGGGCTGGGCGTTCTGGCGCTGGACGGCGGACAGACCGCGGCCCTGATGACCTGCGCCGCGCTGACATGGGCCCTGCGCGCCGGATCGCTGCTATGGGGGTGGCGCCTGCCCAACTATCACAGCCGCCCGCCCCGCGCGCGCTGACCTCAGCCCACAGCGTCCCTGACCCCCAGCCGCGTGCCAGGCGCCAGGCGGCTGCCGCGCAGGAAGCTGCCCGCGTCCTGCGACCCGCGGCCCGCCCGCTGGGCACGCGTCACCTCGACAGCGCCTTCGCCGCAAGCGATGCGCAGACCCTCCAGCACTTCGCCGGGCGCGCCCAACTGGCCCTCCGCCGCCGCAAGGCGCGAGCCCAGAAGCTTGACCCGCTCTTCCCCCCAGCTGGTCCAGGCGCCGGGAAAGGGCGCT
>JBPEXR010000269.1:0-5400 GCA_052031355.1 Paracoccaceae bacterium | reverse complement strand
GCGCCCCAATGGACGTATTGCGCGTGCTCCGGCGCCTGCATCGCGGCGCGGAAAGCGGCGACGAGGGCCGGCACCGGAACGCCGTTGCGGCCCGTCGCCTCGGCCAGGGCGGCGGGGTCGATCTGCACTTCCATCGCGGCGCGGTGGATGAAGGCGGCCGAGGTCTCGGGGATCACGCCTTGCGCGCCCTGCGCTTTGGCCAGCGCCCCCTCGACCAGCAGCATGGCGCGCACCTCGGCGCTGTCGGTGAAAAGCCGCGCCGCCGCCCCGCCGGGGAAAAGCTGCCCGTAGAGGGCCGAGGTCTGCAGGCTAGCCGGCATCCGGGCCTCCCGCCACGATGCGCGTCAAGAGGTCGGCCAGCCCGGCCGGGTCCGACAGGAAGGGCGAATGGTCCCAGGGGCCCTCGTGCACGCGGCCGGGGGGCAGGGCGGCGGCCATCGCGGCCTGCAGCTGCGGCGGGATGGTGCCGTCGCGGCGGCACAGGATGTAATCGCGCGGCAGGGCCAGCGCCCGGGGCCCGGGCGCAAGGGGGGCGGTCTGAGGCGCCAGCGCCTGCGGGCCCAGCCGCGCGGTGGCCCAGGCGGCGGTCTGCGCGTCGCAGCCGGTGTAGAAGATGCCCGGCGCGAGGGCGGGATCGACGGTGAAGCTGCCCCGGTCCGGCGCCATGCGGATCGCCGGAACCAGCGGCTGCGCCTCGGAGCGGCGGCGCAGCTCCGCCAGCGAGGCGCCCGAGGCCTCCGGCAGGTAGGCGCAAAGGTAGACAAGGCGCGCGATCCGCTCGGCCGCACGCTCTGCCGCCGCGGTGATGGGAAAGCCGGCCATCGAATGGCCCAGAAGCACCGTGCGCCGGCCCGCGGGCAGGGCGGCGTCGATCGCCTCGGCGTAACGCTCCAGCGTGACTTGCGCCAGCGGGGTGGTGTCCGCGCCGTGGCCGGGCAGGTCGATCGCGCGGGCCCGGTGGCCGCGCGCCTCCAGCTGCGGGATCAGCCGCTCCCAGCACCAGGCGCCGTGGCCCGAGCCGTGGATCAGCAGGACATCAGACATGGCCGATCTCGCGCAGGAACTGCACGAGGTGGCCGGCGTATTCCTCGGGGCGTTCGACGCAGGGCAGGTGACCGGCCTTGCGGATCAGCGCGAAACGCGCGCCGGGGATCAGCTCGACCGTCTCGCGCACCAGGTCGGGCGGGGTGGAGCCGTCTTCCGTCCCCGCGATGCCCAGCGCCGGCAGCCGCAGCCCCGAGGTGGGGGTGTAGAAATCCGTCCCGGAAATGGCGGCGGAACAGCCGATGTAGCCCTCCGCGGGCGTGCGCTCCAGCATGTGCCGCCAAAGCGCCAGCTCGGGGCGCTCGCGGAAGGCGCGGCTGAACCAACGCTCCATCACCGCGTCCGACAGGGCGGCCACCCCGCCGGCGCGGACGGCGGCGATGCGGTCCTCCCACATGGCGGGCTGGCCGATCTTGGCGGCGGTGTTGGACAGCACGACCCCGCGCAGCAGGTCCAGCCGCTTGACCGCCAGGCCCTGCGCCACCATGCCGCCGATCGACAGGCCCACCATCACCGCGCCCTGCATGTTCAGGTGGTCCATCAGTCGCTCGGCATCGCGCACCAGCGCGCCCATGGAATAGGGCGGGGCGGGGCAGGCCGACAGCCCGTGCCCGCGCATGTCGTAGCGCACCAGCCGCAGCCCGGGCGGCAGATGCGGCAGCACCGCGTCCCAGAGCCGCAAATCGGTGCCCAGCGAATTGGCGAAGATCACCGGCGCGCCGTCCGGGTCGCCGTCCTCGCGCCAGTGCAGGGCCACATCGCCGAAATCCGCAAGCTGCATCGCTGATCCTCCCTGACCACAGGCTTAGCGGCGCGGCGCGGGGGCGTCCATAGGGCGGCCGCCTATGGACTCTGGGCCCCGCGCAGCCAATATGAAGAGCATGAGCCTGCCCCCCGGATTCCTGGACGAACTGCGCAGCCGCACCTCGCTGAGCCAGGTGGTCGGCCGCAAGGTCATGTGGGACAGCCGCAAGTCCAACCAGGCCAAGGGCGACATGTGGGCCCCGTGCCCCTTCCACCAGGAAAAGAGCGCCTCGTTCCACGTCGATGACCGGAAGGGCTTCTACTATTGCTTCGGCTGTCATGCGAAGGGCGATGCCATCTCCTTCGTGCGCGAAACCGAGAACGTCGGCTTCATGGAGGCGATCGAGATCCTGGCCCAGGAGGCCGGCATGCCGATGCCCAAGCGCGACCCGCAGGCGCAGCAGAAGGCCGACCGGCGCAGCCAGCTGGCCGAGGTGATGGAACAGGCGGTGCAGTTCTACCGCCTGCAGCTGCGCACCGGCGCGGCCGAGGCGGCGCGGCGCTACCTGCAGGGGCGCGCGCTGGCCCCCGCCACGCTGGAGCGGTTCGAGATCGGCTTCGCCCCGGAGGGCTGGCAGAACCTCTGGGACCACCTGCGCGGCAAGGGCGTGGCGGAGGAGCTGATCTTCGGCTGCGGCCTCGCCAAGCCCAGCCAGAAGGGCGGCAAACCCTACGACACTTTCCGCAACCGCATCATCTTCCCGATCCGCGACGCGCGCGGACGCGCCATCGCCTTCGGTGGGCGTGCGATGGACCCGGGCGACAAGGCCAAGTACCTCAACAGCCCCGAAACGCAGCTCTTCGACAAGGGGCGCAACCTCTACAACCTCGGACCTGCGCGTGAGGCGGCCGGGCGCGGGCAGACGCTGATCGTGGCCGAGGGCTACATGGATGTCATCGCCCTGTCGGCGGCGGGCTTCGAGGCGGCAGTGGCGCCGCTGGGCACCGCGGTGACCGAAAGCCAGCTGCAGATGCTGTGGCGCGTGGCCGACGAGCCGGTGATCGCGCTGGACGGTGACGCCGCGGGCCTGCGCGCCGCGCAGCGGGTGATCGACCTGGCGCTGCCGCTGCTGGAGGCGGGCAAGAGCCTGCGGTTCGCCCTGATGCCCGAGGGCAAGGACCCCGACGATCTGCTGCGCGCCGAGGGGCCCGAGGCGATGCGCACGGTGATCGAGGCGGCGCGCCCCATGGTCGCCGTGCTCTGGCAGCGCGAGACCGAGGGCCGCGTCTTCGACAGCCCGGAGCGCAAGGCCGCGCTCGACCGCACCCTGCGCGAGAAGATCAAGACCATCCGCGACCCCTCGATCCGCCATCACTACGGCGAGGAGATCAAGGAACTGCGCTATGCCCTGTTCCGCGGCGCCCGGGGCGGTGGCGGCGTCGGCGGCGATGGCGCGGGCCGCGGAGGCTATGCGGGCCGCGCGGGCGGGGGCGGCTTCGGCGGGCCCTGGCGCGGCCGCCGCGATGCGCCGCGTCCGCCGCTGCAAAGCACCAAGGCCTCGCCCCTGGCCGCGGGGGACGAGGCGCTGCAGTTCTGGCTGCGCGAGGCGGTGATCCTGGCGGTGCTGGCGCGCACCCCGGCGCTGGCCGAGGAGTTCGAGACCGCGCTGGAGGCGCTGGAATGCCGCGACCCGACCCACGACACCCTGCGCCAGATCGTGCTGGAACGCGCGGCCGAGGGCCGCGAGGCGGTGGAGCGGGCCATTACCGCCGAACTGGGGGCCGAGGCCCTTGAAAAGATGCTCTCGCACCCTCATGTGGCGATCACGCCCGCCGTCCGTCGCCCGGGGGACGAGGAACTCGCGCGCCTGACCCTGGCCGAGGAACTGGCCAAGCTGGAAGCGCTGCGCGGCCTCGACGCCGAGATTTCCGAGGCGGAGGAGGATCTGGAAGGGCTGGCCGACGAGGCTTTGACCTGGCGCCTGGGCCAGGCGGCCGAGGCGCGCAACCGCGCGCTGCGCAGCCAGCAGGAGGACAAGGCGGAATACGACGTCGGCCCGAACGGGGCGCGAATCGACCGGACCGAGCGTGAAGCGCTCGACTCGCTGATGGAGAAGATTCGGTTTACCAAGGGCCGTACGTGACGGTTTGGTAAAGAAGAGCTAAAGAAATCGGGCTAAACGGGTGTGCGAATCATGAGATCGCGTTATTGATTCGCATCCTTCGAATCACCGCCCCGATGAGGAGCAAACATGGCCGCCAAGGACAACGACGACAGCAAGCCTGACAATCAGGAGGCCGAAATCTCGCTCGACATGAGTCAGGCGGCCGTGAAGAAGATGATCGCCGAGGCCCGCGAGCGTGGCTACATCACCTACGATCAGCTGAACCAGGTTCTGCCCCCCGACCAGGTCTCTTCCGACCAGATCGAGGACGTCATGTCGATGCTCTCGGAGATGGGCATCCAGGTCACCGAGGAAGAAGAGGCCGAGGACGAGGACGAGAAGGGCTCGACCGATCTCGTCGCCACCTCCGGCAACAAGGACGTCGCGCTTTCCTCCGGCGACAGCGAGAAGCTGGACCGCACCGACGATCCGGTGCGCATGTACCTGCGCGAGATGGGCTCGGTGGAGCTGCTGTCCCGCGAGGGCGAGATCGCCATCGCCAAGCGCATCGAGGCCGGCCGCAACACGATGATCGCGGGGCTGTGCGAAAGCCCGCTGACCTTCCAGGCGATCACCATCTGGCGCGACGAACTCCTCTCCGAGGACATCCTGCTGCGCGACGTCATCGACCTGGAGACGACCTTCGGCAACACCCTGGGCGAGGACGAGGAAGCCGCCGAGCCGGTGATCGACCCCTCCGCCGCGGGCGCCGCCCCCGCCGAGGGCGCCAAGAAGGACAACGGCCCGGAACTGGACGCCGACGGCAACCCCCTCTCGCGCGAGGATGACGACGAGGAAGAGGAACAGGCCAACATGAGCCTGGCGGCCATGGAGGCCGCACTGAAGCCGCGCGTTCTGGAAACGCTCGACCGCATCGCCGAGGATTACGCCCAGCTCTCCGAGATGCAGGACCGCCGCATCTCCGCCACGCTGAACGAGGACGGCTCTTTCTCCGAAAGCGACGAGGCGACCTACCAGACGCTGCGCTCGGAAATCGTGCAGCTGGTGAACGAGCTGCACCTGCACAACAACCGTATCGAAGCGCTGATCGACCAGCTGTACGGCATCAACCGCCGGATCATGTCGATCGACAGCGCGATGGTGAAACTGGCCGACCAGGCGCGGATCAACCGCCGCGAGTTCATCGACGCCTATCGCGGGCACGAGCTGGACCCGGCCTGGCTGGACCGCATGGCCGAGAAACCCGGCCGCGGCTGGCAGGCCTTCATCGACCGCTCGCGCCCCAAGGTCGAGGAGCTGCGCGCCGACATGGCCCAGGTGGGGCAGTACATCGGCCTCGACATCTCCGAGTTCCGGCGCATCGTCTCGCAGGTCCAGAAGGGCGAGAAGGAAGCCCGCCAGGCCAAGAAGGAAATGGTCGAGGCGAACCTGCGCCTGGTGATCTCCATCGCGAAGAAATACACCAACCGCGGTTTGCAATTCCTTG
>JBPEXR010000268.1:0-16007 GCA_052031355.1 Paracoccaceae bacterium | reverse complement strand
TCACGCCTCAGACCTAAGGAGTTACCCCGCGCCTCACCCAGCCGCCCGGTCCTGCAGCGCGCGCCAGCCGATGTCGCGGCGGCAGAAGCCCTCGGGCCAGTCGATCGCATCGACCATCGCGTAGGCGCGGGCGCGCGCTTCGGCCAGGCTGGCCCCGCGGGCGGTGACGTTCAGCACCCGCCCGCCGTTGGCGGTGAAGGCGCCGTCGCTGCCGGCGGTGCCGGCGTGGAAGACCTGGTGCGCGCTGTCTTCGGGCAGCTTGGAGAGGCCGCGGATGGCGCTGCCCTTCTGGTAGGCGCCGGGGTAGCCCCGCGCCGCCATGACCACGGTCATCGCGTGATCCTCGGCCCAGTTGACGCGCGCCTCGGCCAGACGTCCTTCGGCCGCGGCCTGCATCAGGTCCAGCGCCTGCGCGCCGAGGCGCATCATCAGCACCTGGCATTCGGGATCGCCGAAGCGCACGTTGTATTCCACCAGCCGCGGTGCGCCGTCCTTGATCATCAGCCCGACGTAAAGCACCCCGCGGTAGGGCGTGCCGCGGCGCGCCATCTCGGCCATGGTGGGGCGCACGATCCGCTCCAGCGCCGCCTCGGTCACCTCGGGCGTCATCACCGGGGCGGGGGAATAGGCGCCCATACCGCCGGTGTTCGGCCCCTCGTCCCCGTCGAAGGCGCGCTTGTGGTCCTGGGCGGTGCCGATGGGCAGCACCTCCGTGCCGTCGACCAGCACGAAGAACGAGGCTTCCTCGCCCTCCATGAACTCCTCGATTACCACCTCTGCGCCGGCGGCGCCGAAGCTGCCGCCGAACATCTCGTCGATGGCGGCCAGGGCCTCGGCCTCGGTCTGGGCGACGACGACGCCCTTGCCGGCGGCCAGCCCGTCGGCCTTGATGACGATGGGCGCGCCCTGCGCCTTGACGTAGTCGCGCGCCGCGCCGGCATCGGTGAAATGCGCATAGGCCGCCGTCGGGGCGCCCGCGGCGGCGCAGACCTCCTTGGTGAACCGCTTTGAGGCTTCCAGCTCCGCCGCTGCCTTGTCGGGCCCGAAGACCGAGAAGCCCGCGGCGCGCAGCGCGTCCGCCACCCCGGCGGCCAGCGGCGCCTCGGGGCCGATGATCACCAAATCGATCGCGTTCGCCTCGGCGAACTCGACCACCTCGCCGCCGTCCTCGATGTCCAGCGCCGCGCAGCGGGCGATCTGCGCGATCCCGGCGTTGCCGGGGGCGACGATCAGCCGGTCGCACTTGGGGTTCTGCAGCACCGCCCAGGCCAGGGCGTGTTCGCGCCCGCCGCCACCGAGGATGAGGATGTTCATGGGCGCCCTCCGCTTGGCCTTGCCTGCGCGGCGTTCTAAGCTGGCCCCGAGGCAAGAGCAAGCGAGGCCCCATGTCCGACCTCTTCGAGGCGCCCGAACCGGGCGGGAACGCCCCAGAATTCACCGTCTCCGAGCTGTCCGGCGCGATCAAGCGGCTGGTCGAGGGCGAGTTTGCGCATGTCCGCATCCGGGCCGAGATCGGCCGGGTCAGCTTTCCGCGGTCGGGCCATGTCTACCTGGACCTGAAGGACGACCGCGCGGTGATCAGCGGGGTGATCTGGAAGGGCGTCGCCGCCCGGCTGGAGACCCGCCCCGAGGAGGGGCTGGAGGTCGTCGTCACCGGGCGCATCACCACCTTCCCGGGCCAGTCGAAGTACCAGATCGTCATCGAGAGCCTGAAGCCCGCGGGGCAGGGCGCGCTGATGGCGATGCTGGAGCGGCGCAAGGCGCAGCTGAAGGCCGAGGGGCTGTTCGACCCGGCCCGAAAGAAGCAGATCCCCTACCTGCCGGAGGTGATCGGCGTCATCACCTCGCCCTCGGGGGCGGTGATCCGCGACATCCTGCACCGCCTGCGCGACCGCTTTCCGCGCAAGGTGCTGCTGTGGCCGGTCGCCGTGCAGGGCGAGCGTTGCGCGCCCGAGGTGGTGCGCGCCATCGAGGGGTTCAACCGGCTGACCCCCGGCGGGGCGATCCCGCGGCCCGACCTGCTGATCGTGGCGCGCGGCGGCGGCTCGATCGAGGACCTGTGGGGCTTCAACGAGGAAAGCGTCGCCCGGGCGGCGGCGGCCAGCGAGATCCCCCTGATCTCTGCCGTGGGGCACGAGACGGACACCACGCTGATCGACTTCGTCTCCGACCTGCGCGCGCCGACGCCGACGGCGGCCGCCGAACATGCCGTGCCGGTGCGGATGGAGCTTCTGGCCTGGACGCAGCAGATGGAGGCGCGGCTGGGCCGGGCGCTGACGCAGGGGCTGGGGCAGCGCGGCCAGCGGCTGCGCGACCTGGCCCGCGCCCTGCCGCGGCCCGAGGCGCTGGTCGAGGGGCCGCGCCAGCGGCTGGACACCTGGGGCGAGCGTCTGCCCGCCGCGCTGACCCGATCGGTGCAGCTGCGCCGGCTGCGGCTGTCGGAGGCCGCGGGATCGCTGCGCCCTGCGACCCTTCAGCGGCTGGTGCACGCCAGCCGCACCCGCCTGGACCCCTGCGCCGACCGGCTGAACCCCTGCCTGAACCGCGCCATCCACGCCAAGCGCGAGGCGCTGGGCCGCCGCGCCGACCGGCTCACCGCCCAGCCCATCCGGGCCGAGATCGCCCGCGGACAGCGCGACCTCGCCGCCCGGCAGGAGCGGCTCGCCGCCAGCGCCGAGCGGCGCTTCACCGCGCTGCGCGACCGGCTGGAGGCGCTGGAGCGGCTGCGCACCACGTTGGGCTACGAGGCGACCCTGCAGCGCGGCTACGCCGTGGTGCGCGCCGGCGGCGACCTGGTGACCGCCGCGGCGCAGGCGCAGGCCGCCCCGGCGCTGGAGATCCAGTTCGCCGACGGGCGCGTCACCGCCCGGCCCTCCGGCGGCGCGGCGGGCGACGGAGGGGCGCCGGGGGGCGGCGAAACCGCCGGCGCGGGCGATGCCGCGGGGGCGGGCAAGGCTGCGAAGACCGCCGAGCCTTCGAAGCCGGCCAAGCCCGCCCAGCCCAAGCGGGCCCCGAAGGCAAAGGCGCCGCCCGAGCAAGGTTCTCTCTTCTAACGCGCCTTGCTCAGGGGTCCGGCTCAGACCCCGACCTCCGGCCCGGTGCAGAGGAGAGGCGCGGTGCTGCGCCCCGCCTCGAACAGCCGCATCGCCGCGCCCTCGCCGAGGTAGCGTGCCTCCAGCCCCTCGGCGCGGGCGTAGAACTGCCAGCAATGCACCTCTGCCTGGTCGTCGTATTCGAAGCAGATCGCCCCCGCCGGCCCCGGGAACCAGCGCCCCTCCGAGCAGCGCCCGTCGAGGTAGGACCAGCGCACGCGCCGCCCGGGGCGATAGCTTTCGGCGCCGTAGACCGCGCCGTCCTCGGCGAAATAGAGGGTCTGACCCTCGGTATAGGCCTCGAAGTCCTCGGGGGGCATGGGCGCCTCCTGTGCCAGCGCCGCGCCGCCCGCCAGCAATGCCGCCACCGCCGCCAGCGCCGCCACGCGCAACGCCAGGCCGGCAGCGCGGGGCCGCGTCATCGCCCGCTCCAGCGCGCAAGCCGCGGGTCCATCACCCGGCGCCACAGCGGCGGCGCCAGGGCGATGACGGCCATCACCGGCAGGGCGTGCGGCAACTCCGGCATCTCTCCGCGCCGCAGCTCCAGCCCGGTGAAGGGGCGGGCGGGGCGCTGGTGATGGTCCGAATGGCGCGGCGCCTGCAGCATCATCGCGCCGGAATACCAGTGCGGCGCGTTCCAGGCGTGGGCCGGGCCCACCGGCTCGGTCCGGCCGCCGGTGCGCGCGCGGCGCAGCCCGTAGTGCTGGACGTAGTCCGAAAGCAGCAGTTGCAGTTGCGCATGTGCCGCAAGCCCCAGCAGAACCGCCAGCCCGGCCGGACCGGCCAGGGCGGCGGCCGCGGCCAGCGCCGCTGCGTTCAGCACGGCGTAAAGGGCGAAGACGCGCCATGCCCGGGCCCGCCCGCGACGCGCCTCGGCCCGCCAGCCGGCGCGGAAGGACCCGGCCCAGGCCCGGCCCGCATAGCGCCAGAACCCCATGCCCGCCGGGGCGCTGGCCGGATCGCGCGGCGTGGCGACATGAACGTGGTGCACGAGTAGATGCGCCGAGACATGCTGCGGCCAGAGAACCGAGGCATAAAGCACCAGCCCCAGCCGGCGCCGCCAGCGCGGCGCGGCGTGGATGAGCTCATGCGCGTTGGCGTTGCCGACCTGGCCCAGCCACAGGCCGAAGGCGGCGAAAAGCGCGCCCCAGGCGCCAGCGCCGCCCAGGCCCTCGGCGCCGCCGCGCGCCAGCGCGCCGATCACCAGCGGCAAAAGCGCCAGTTGAACCGCGCCCAGCAGCGGGGGCAGCCAGCCGCCGCCCTCCGGCCCCGGGGCGGCGGGCGCGGCCGGGGCAAGCCGGTCGAGCGCCAGGACCAGCAGGGTCATCGCCGCCAGCGCCGCCCAGCACCAGGCCCCGCCAAGGGCGGCGGCCAGGGCCAGAAGCAGCGCGGGTGTCAGCGTGGCAAGGGCGAAGACGGTCATCGGGCAGGGCCGGCGTGGCTGGCGCGCCCCGGATCGGGCGCCCCGCCAGCCTAGGGGCAAAGCCGCCGCGCGCCAACGCATACGGGGCGCCGGGCGTCGCTTTTGACCTCGCGCTGCGCCCGCAAGGGCACTAGGGTCGGGCGCAAACGGGGAGGGAGCGGGACATGGCACTCGACGGGCCGGAAGGGGCGGAAAAGGGCGTCTGGAAATCGGGGCGGGGCAAGGGCCGCGTCACGCCGAAGGGCCGCCAGCTGGACGAGGGCGCCTGGGCCGAGGTGCGCGCGCTGCTGGGCGAGCGCCCGCGCCGGCGCGACCTGCTGATCGAGCATCTGCACCTGCTGCAGGACCGCTTTGGCCACCTCTCCGCCCCGCACCTGCGCGCCCTGGCCGAGGAGATGCGCCTGCCCATGGCCGAGGTCTGGGAAGTGGCGAGTTTCTATGCCCATTTCGACCTGCGGCGCGAGGGCGAGGCCCCGCCGCCGGCACTGACCATCCGTGTGTGCGATTCGCTGTCCTGCGAGATGGCGGGCGCCGCCCAGCTGCGCGCCGCGCTGGAGGAGGGGACGGACCCCGCCGAGGTGCGCGTGCTGCGCGCGCCCTGCATGGGCCGCTGCGATACCGCGCCGGTCTGCGAGCTGGGGCACAACCACATCGACCGCGCCACGCCCGAGGCGGTGCTGGCCGCCGCCGCGGCGGGCGAGGTGCATCCGCGCATCCCCGATTACGAGGGGCTGGAGGCTTACCGTGCCGCCGGCGGCTATGCCGCGCTGGCCGAGTTGCGCGCCGGCGGCGACTGGGAGGCGGTGCAGGCGCGGATGCTGGAGGCCGGGCTGCGCGGCCTGGGCGGTGCCGGCTTTCCGGCGGGCAAGAAATGGGGCTTCGTGCGCGCCAACCCCGGCCCGCGTTACCTGGCCGTCAACGGCGACGAGGGCGAGCCCGGCACCTTCAAGGACCGCTACGTGCTGGAGCGCAATCCGCATCTCGTTCTCGAGGGTATGCTGATCGCCGGCTGGGCGGTCGAGGCGGCGCGCTGCTACATCTACATGCGCGACGAATACCCCGCGGTGCTGGAGATCCTGCGCCGCGAGATCGCCGCGCTGGAGGCCGCGGGCCTGGTGCCCGAGGGCCATATCGAGCTGCGGCGCGGTGCCGGCGCCTATATCTGCGGCGAGGAAAGCGCCATGCTGGAATCGATCGAGGGCAAGCGCGGGTTGCCGCGCCACCGGCCGCCCTACGTGGCGCAGGTGGGCCTCTTCGGGCAGCCCACGCTGGTGCACAACGTCGAGACGCTTTACTGGGTCGCGCGCATCCAGCGCGAAGGCCCGCAGGTGCTGAACGCGGCCGAGAAGAACGGCCGCCGCGGCCTGCGCGCCTATTCGGTCTCGGGCCGGGTGCGCGAGCCGGGCGTGAAGCTGCTGCCCGCCGGCTCGACCATCCGGGACATCATCGCGGCCTGCGGCGGCATGGCGGAGGGGCACGAGCTGAAGGCCTACCAGCCGGGCGGGCCCTCCTCGGGGCTGCTGCCGGCGCATATGGACGACGTGCCGCTGGATTTCGACACGCTGCAGCCGCACGGCAGTTTCATCGGCTCGGCCGCCGTGGTGGTCCTGTCGCAGCACGACAGCGCGCGGGCGGCGGCGCTGAACATGCTGCGCTTTTTCGAGGATGAAAGCTGCGGCCAGTGCACCCCCTGCCGGGTGGGCTGCGAGAAGGCGGTCAAGCTGATGCAGGCGGACCGCTGGGACGGCGCGCTGCTGGAGGAACTGTGCCAGGCGATGGCCGATGCCTCGATCTGCGGGCTGGGGCAGGCGGCGCCGAACCCCATCCGCCTGGTCATGCGCCATTTCCCGCAGGAGGTCGGCACGGCGGAGTAGGCCCGCCGCCGCGCCCTTCCATCTTCCGCGCATCCGCATTAGGTCAAGGTGACCCTGCGCAAGGAACGACCCATGGCCTTCTTCAGCAAGCTCAAGGACCGCCTGTTCAAATCCTCGTCCAAGCTGGACGAGGGGCTCGACGCCATCGTCTCGGACGGCGGTGCGGCAGAGCCGGAGAGCCCCGAGACGCCGGACTCTACCCCTGCGCCCGATGCGCCGGAGACGCCCGCGCGCCCCGAGCGGCCGGACGATCCCGGCCCCGATGTCACGCCGCAGCCCGACCCGGCGCCGACCCCGGCGCCCGACGAGGTGCCGGACCCCGCGCCGGGTCCTTCCGAGGCGCCGCCGCGCCCTGACCCGCAGCCGGACCCGGCCCCCGACGAGGTGCCGCGCCCCGATCCAGGCCCGCAGCCCGGCCCCGACGCGCCGCCGCCGCAGGACCCGGTGCCGGGCACCGCGCCCACCGAAGTGCCCTCGCGCGACGTGCCGATCCAGCCGGCGATCCCGCAGGAGCTGCCGCAGCGCGACGCGCCCCCCGAGGTGCCGCCCGAAACCGCGCCTTCCGCACCTTCCGGCGGTCTGCTGAACCGGCTGCTGCGCCGGGGCGGGGGTGCCGCCGCGCCGGTGGTGCGCCGCACCCTCGATGACGACATGCTGGAAAGCCTGGAGGAGCTGCTGATCTCGGCCGACATGGGCGTCGAGACGGCGATGCGCGTCACCGCCAACATCGCCGAAGGCCGCATGGGCAAGCGCCTCTCGGCCGAGGAGATCAAGCGCCTGCTCGCCGGCGAGATCGCCCGCATCATGGAGCCGGTGGCCCGGCCGATGCCCCTCTACCCCTCGCGCCCGCAGGTGGTGCTGGTGGTGGGCGTCAACGGCTCCGGCAAGACGACGACGATCGGCAAGCTGGCCAGCCAGTTCAAGGCCGCCGGCAAGTCGGTGGTGATCGCCGCCGGCGACACCTTCCGTGCCGCGGCGGTGGAGCAACTTCAGGTCTGGGGCGAACGGGCCGGCGTGCCGGTGCTGACCGCGCCCGAAGGCTCGGACCCCGCGAGCCTGGCCTTCGACGCGATGACCAAGGCCCAGGAAGAGGGCGCCGACCTTCTGATGATCGACACCGCCGGCCGCCTGCAGAACCGCGCGGACCTGATGGAGGAGCTGGCGAAGATCGTCCGCGTCATCCGCAAGAAGGAACCCGAGGCGCCGCACAACACGCTGCTGGTGCTGGACGCCACCACCGGCCAGAACGCGCTGCGACAGGTGGACGAGTTCCGCAAGCTGGCCGATGTTTCCGGCCTGGTGATGACCAAGCTCGACGGCACCGCCAAGGGCGGCGTGCTGGTGGCCCTGGCCGACAAGTTCGGCCTGCCGATCCACGCCATCGGCGTGGGCGAGCAGATCGACGACCTGGCCCCCTTCGACCCCGAGGATTTCGCCCGCGCCCTGACCGGGCTTGCCGCATGAGGCAACCGCGGGTGGCGGGGGCGGCGGCGCTACTCTTCGTCGTGGGTGCCGATCAGGCGCTCGAACTGGCGCACCAGCGCCAGGAGCACGACGACCAGCACCGTCGTCAGCGCCGCCAGCGGCATCTGCCCCGCACCGCAGCCCAGGCCGACCGCGCCTGCCAGCCACAGCGAGGCGCCGGTGGTGATGTTGCGCACCTTGCCCTGCGAGGTGAAGATGATCCCCGCCGCCAGGAAGGCGACGCCGGCGGTCACCGCCTCGATCAGGCGCAGCGGGTCGATCCGCTTGTCGTCGTTCTCGCCGAAGCCCAGGTGGCTGATCTCGATCCCGATGATGACGAAAAGGCAGGCGGCGACGGCGACCAGCATATGCGTGCGCAGCCCCGCCGGCTTGCCGCGAAACTCCCGCTCGAAGCCGATCACCCCGCCAAGGACCAGCGCGACGGTCAGCCGCGCGGCCGAGATGACAGGGGGCACCTGGCTGAAGGTGCCGGTGATCTCGTCGAGAATGGTCTGCCACATGGGCCGCTCTCCCTGCCTGTCATTGCCATGGGGCAACGCCGCCGCCGGCCCTGCGTTCCCCCCCGGGGGCGGGGCCCTGCGCCACGCAGGCCCGAGGCCCGCGCCGCATGAGCGAGTGGCTGATCTCCCTTGAGGGGACGGAGGCCGGGCACCGCCTGGCGCTGGCCCTGGCGCTGCTGGCGGCCTTCCTGCACGCCGTCTTCGGCGCGCTGCAGAAGGGCCGGCACGATCCCTGGCTCAGCCGCGGCGCGATCGATTTCAGCTACGGGATGATGGCGGCGCCGCTGGCCCTTTTCGTGGTGCCCTGGCCCGAGGCGCACATGTGGCCGATCTTCGCCGGGGTCTTCGTGATCCATGTCGGCTACAAGGTCCTGCAGGCGCTGGCCTACAGCAAGGGCGCCTACACGGTGGTCTACCCGGTGGTGCGCGGCACCGGGCCGCTGTTCACCGTGATCGGCGCCTACCTGATATTCGGCGAGACCTTCACCGGCACCCAATGGCTTGGGGTCGCGGTGCTGCTGGCCGGGATCTTCGGGCTGGCGATCTACAACATGCTCTACCTCGTGCCGGCGCGCGAGACGCTGGGCGTGGCGCTGGCGCTGGCCTTCGCCACCGGGTTATTCGTCGCGCTCTACACCACCTACGACGCCTACGGCATCCGCGCCGCGGCCGATCCCTTCACCTTCCTGGCCTGGTTCTTCTTCATCGACGCGCTGGCCATGCCGCCGGTGGCCTACCTGCGCTGGCGCCGCATGGCGGACCGCCCGGCGCCGGGGCCCTTGATGCTGCGCGGGGTGATCGGCGGGCTGGTCGCCTTCGGCTCTTTCGGCTCGGTCATGGTGGCGACGCGCCTCGACAAGGTGGGCGAGGCGGCGGTCCTGCGCGAAACCTCGACCGTGTTCGCCGCGATCATCGGCTGGCTGGTTCTGAAGGAAACGGTTGGCCCGCGGCGGATCGCGCTTATGTCCCTTATCGCAATCGGTGCAGTCATCGTCGAATTCGGCGGATAGGAGAGAACATGACACCTCAATCGCGCGGCCCGGCCTGGGCCAAGCCGGTTCTGGAACTGGGGCCCGTGCTGGCCTTCTTCGTCGCCTACCTGCTGCTGAAGGACGGGCAATACACCATCGCCGGGCGCCAGTACGACGGCTTCATCCTGGTGACTGCCGGCTTCGTGCCGCTGATGATCCTGTGCACCGCGCTGCTGTGGAAGCTGACCGGGCACCTCAGCCGGATGCAGGTGGTCACGGTGGTGCTGGTCACCGTCTTCGGCGGCCTCTCGGTCTGGCTGAACGACGAGCGCTTCTTCAAGATGAAGCCGACGCTGATCTACCTGATCTTCGGCGGGCTGCTGGGCATCGGGCTGCTGCGCGGACGCTCCTACCTGCGGGTGGTGATGGACGGCATGGTGCCGCTGAACGACGCGGGCTGGATGATCCTGACGCGCCGCCTTTGCGCCTTCTTCCTGGGGCTTGCGTTGCTGAACGAGGTGATCTGGCGCACCATGAGCACCGAAGCCTGGGTCTATTTCAAGACCTTCGGACTGACCGCCGCGGTCTTCGTCTTCTTCATCACCCAAGGGCGCCTTTTCCGCGACTACGCGGCCGAGCCGGCGACGGCGGGCGGCGGCGACGACGCCTGAAGCCGCGCCGCGCCCGGCCCGCCTAGCGTTTGAAAAGCACCGATTGCGCGCCGCGGTCCTTCGACAGATCGCCGCGCTTTTCCGCCGCCAGGGCGCGGCCGCGCTGCACGCCGGGGCGCGCGCCGACGCGCTCCAGCCAATCGGCGAGGTGGGGCTTGTCGGACAGGTCCTGCTGCTGCCCCTCCCACAGCGAGGCCCAGGGCCAGATCGCCATGTCGGCGATGGTGAAGTTTTCCCCCGCCACGAAAGGCCGATCCGCCAGCCGGCGGTCGAGGACGCCGTAGAGGCGCGCGACCTCGCCGCGATAGCGGTCCTTGGCGTAGGGGATGTCCTGCGGCGGCTCCATCCCGGGGGCGTATTTCAGAAAGTGGTGCGCCTGGCCGGCCATGGGGCCAAGCCCGCCCATCTGCCACATCAGCCATTCGGTCACCGCGACCCTCTCGCGCGCGGTCTCGCCGCCGAAGCGGCCTGTCTTCTGCGCCAGGTACTGCAGGATCGCGCCGCTTTCGAAAACCGAGATGGGCTGCCCCTCCGGCCCCTCCGGATCGACGATCGCCGGCATCCGGTTGTTGGGCGAGATCTTCAGGAACTCCGGCGCGAACTGCTCGCCCGCGCCGATGTTCACCAGGTTCAGGCGGTAGGGCAGGCCCATCTCCTCCAGCGCGATGGAGACTTTCCAGCCGTTCGGCGTGGGCCAGAAGAAAAGGTCGATCTCGGTCTGCGGCATGTCTGGTCCCTCCGGCAGGCGGCGCGCCCCTCGCCGCGCACATTCGCGCGAAGCGTGGGCGGGGGCAAGGTGCCGGCCATCGACGCCGCAAAGGTGCCCGCCATCGTCGCCGCAAAGGCGCCCGCCATTGACGCCGCGCCCGCCCCGGCGTATGCCGCCCCCCGTGGCGATTTGTTCAAACCGGATTGCGGGCCACGTTAAACATGCCGCTAAAGAGGTCAGGATGCAGGGCTCCCGCGCTTGACCGCCGGGGGCTTTTTTGTTGGGCGGTGCCTGGGCCGGCACGCGGCCCGGAGGACGACAGATGACGCGCGAGGGCAAACGCAGGCTGAACCGGGCAACGCAGCTGGTGCACGGCGGCACCAAACGCAGCCAGTGGAACGAGGTCAGCGAGGCGATCTTCCTGACCCAGGGTTTCGTCTACGACACCGCCGAGGCCGCCGAGGCGCGGTTCGTCGAGGCGGGGCCGGACGAATACATCTATGCCCGCTACGGCAATCCCACCGTCGCCATGTTCGAGCAGCGCATCGCCGCCTACGAGGGGGCCGAGGATGCCTTCGCCGCCGCCTCCGGCATGGCCGCGGTCTCGGGCGCGCTGATGTCGATGCTGAAGGCGGGCGATCACGTGGTCGCGGCGCGGGCGCTCTTCGGCTCCTGCCTTTACGTGCTGGAAGAGGTTCTGACGCGCTACGGGGTCGAGGTCAGCTTCGTCGACGGCACCGACCTGGACCAGTGGCGCGCGGCGCTGCGCCCCGAAACGCGGGCGGTCTTCTTCGAGGCGGTCTCCAATCCCGGGCTGGAGGTCACCGACATCGCCGAGGTCTCCGCGCTGGCGCATGGCGTGGGGGCGACGGTGGTCGTCGACAACGTCTTTGCCACGCCCGTCTATTCCCGCGCGCTGGAGCAGGGGGCCGATGTCGTCGTCTATTCGGCGACCAAGCACATCGACGGGCAGGGGCGCGCGCTGGGCGGCGTGATCCTGGGCACGCGGGAGTTCATCCGCAAGACGGTCGAACCCTACATGAAGCACACCGGCGGCGCGATGAGCCCCTTCACCGCCTGGGTGATGCTGAAAGGGCTGGAGACGATGGAGCTGCGCGTGCGCGCCCAGACCCAGAACGCCGCCGCCCTGGCCGCGGCGCTGGAGGGGCATCCGGCGCTCGCGCGGGTCATCTACCCGGGCGCCGAGGCGCACCCCCAACACGACCTCGCGATGCGCCAGATGGGCGCGGGCGGCACGGTGCTGTGCCTTGATCTGGCGGGCGGGCAGGCGGCGGCCTTCCGGTTCCTGAACGCGCTTGAGGTGATCATCATCTCCAACAACCTGGGCGATGCGAAATCCATCGCCACGCATCCGGCGACCACGACCCACCAGCGCCTGCCGCAGGCGCAGAAGGACGCGCTGGGCATCACCCCCGGCTTGGTCCGGCTGAGCTGCGGCATCGAGGCGACGGAGGACCTGCTGGCCGACGTGCAAGGCGCCCTGGCGGATCTGTGAGCCTGCGCAACCTGACTGTGCGACCCGCCGCGGGCGGCGCGCGAATCGGGAGTTGGAAAGCCGGCGGGGGCTGCTTACCTTAGGGCGGTAGATGACCGGAGGGATCGGGATGACCCTGCACATGACCAGCGCAGCCGACGCCGCGGCGGCGGACGACCGCCCCGGCACCGAAGAGGCGCGCCGCGCCCTGGACGTGCTGCGCCGCTGGCAGGCGGCGGGCGGCACGCTGCCGCCGGACCTTGCCGCCGCGCTGGCCGAGGGCGGCGATGGAACCGATGGGGCCGCGGCCTCCGAAGCCAAGACCCCGCGCAGCGGCGCGCCCGCTTCCTATCCCGTCCTGTCGCGCGAATACCCGCAGGGGTTCGACGCCGATGCCGCCTACCGCGAGACGCTGCCCGACCTGCAGAACGGCCCCGCCGCGCTGATCCGCGGCGCGCGCCGGCCGATACAGCATGTCGGCATCTCCAATTTTCGGCTGCCGATCCGCTTTCGCACCCGCGAGGGCGGCGAGATGACGCTGGAAAGCGCGGTCACCGGCACCGTCAGCCTGGAGGCGGAGAAGAAGGGCATCAACATGTCGCGCATCATGCGCAGCTTCTACCGCCACGCCGAGAAGCAGTTCAGCTTCGAGGTGCTCTCGGCCGCGCTGGACGATTACAAGTCCGACCTCGAAAGCTTCGACGCGCGGCTGCAGATGCGGTTCTCCTTCCCGGTGCGCCGGCCCAGCCTGCGCTCGGGACTGCAGGGGTGGCAGTACTACGACATCGCGCTGGAGCTGGTGGAGACCGAAGGCGTGCGCCAGCGCATCCTGCACCTCGATTACGTCTATTCCTCGACCTGCCCCTGTTCGCTGGAGCTGTCGGAGCACGCGCGCGAGACGCGGGGCCAGCTGGCCACGCCGCATTCGCAACGCTCGGTCGCGCGCATCTCGGTGGAGCTGGCCGAGGGTGCGTCCTGCCTTTGGTTCGAGGATTTGATCGAGCTGTGCCGCGCCGCGGTGCCGACCGAGACGCAGGTCATGGTCAAGCGCGAGGACGAACAGGCCTTTGCAGAGCTGAACGCCGCCAACCCGATCTTCGTCGAGGATGCGGCCCGCCTTTTCGCCAAGGCGCTGGAGGAGGACGCGCGCGTCGGCGATTTCCGCGTCATCGCCAGCCACCAGGAAAGCCTGCACAGCCACGACGCCGTCTCGGTGCTGACCGAGGGGCCGACCTTCGCGGCGCGCAGCCTTGATCCGCGGCTCTTCGGCACGCTGGTGCACGCCGGCTAGGGGCGGGCGGCGCCGCGGCGCTTGACAGTGCGCGGCGGGCGGGCCAACGCTCCTGCGATGTTTGATGTCAGACCCGTCGGATATGTGATCGGCCTTTTGGTCGCCGCCCTGGGCCTTGCCATGCTTCTGCCCATGCTGGTGGACCTGGCCGAGGGGCGCGGCCACTGGATGGCCTTCGCCCAGGCGGCGATCCTGACGCTGCTGTCGGGCGGGCTGATCGCCCTGGCCTGTTCCAACGGCGTCAAGGAAGGGCTGACGATCCAGCAGACCTTCCTTCTGACCACCGGCGTCTGGCTGGCGCTGCCCTTTTTCGGCGCGCTGCCCTTCATCTTCGGGGCGACCCAGCTGCCCTTCGTCGATGCCTTCTTCGAGGCGATGTCGGGGCTGACGACCACCGGCGCCACGGTGATCGGCGGGCTGGACGAGCTGCCCAAGGGCCTGCTGCTGTGGCGCGGGCTGCTGCAATGGCTGGGCGGGATCGGCATCATCGTCGTCGCGATGGTCTTCCTGCCGGAGTTGCGGGTCGGCGGGATGCAGATCTTCCGCTCGGAAGGCTTCGACACGATGGGCAAGATCCTGCCCCGCGCGACGGAGATTTCATCGCGCATCTCGTCGATCTACATCACGCTGACGCTGGTCTGCGCCATGGCCTACATCCTGGCGGGCCTGAACCCCTTCGACGCCACCGTGCACGCGATGACCACCATCGCGACGGGCGGCTTTGCCAATTACGACACCAGCTTCGGCGCGCTGGGGGCGCGGGCGGAATATGTCGCCATCGTCTTCATGATGCTGGCCGCGCTGCCCTTCGTGCGCTTCGTGCAGCTGACCGCGGGAACGGCGCGGCCGCTGCTGACCGACCCGCAGATCCGCGGCTTCTTCCTAACCGTCGCCGCCATCGCGCTGGCGATCACGGTCTGGCAGGTCTCCCGCGCGGGCGAGGTGGCCGAGCCGTTGCTGCGCAAGTCGCTGTTCAACAGCGTCTCGATCATGACGGGCACGGGCTTTGCCAGCGCCAACTACATGACCTGGGGCGCTTTTCCAGTGGCGGTGCTGTTCTTCGCCGGGCTGATCGGCGGCTGCGCCGGCTCGACCGCCTGTTCGATCAAGATTTTCCGCTACCAGTTGCTCTTCGCCTCGATCCGCACCCAGTTGCGCCGCATCCGCGCGCCGCATGGCATCTTCGTGCCGCGCTACCAGGGGAAGACCGTCAGCGACGACGTTCTGTCCTCGGTCATGTCGTTCTTCGTCTTCTTCGTGGTGACCTTGGGCCTTTTCGCCGTGGCGCTGGGCATGACGGGGCTGGACTTCACCACCTCCGTCTCCGGCGCGGCGGCGGCGCTGGCCAACATCGGCCCCGGCCTGGGGCCGGAGATCGGCCCCGCGGGCAATTACGCCGGCCTGAACGATACCGCCAAGTGGCTGCTGGCGGCGGCCATGCTGATCGGCCGGTTGGAGCTGATGGCCGTCTACGCCATCCTTACCGTCCAGTTCTGGCGCGCCTGAGGGGGCGCAGGGCGAGGCGCCGCCCCTGTGCCGTCCGAGTGCGAAACGAAAAGGGCGCCCCGCGGGGCGCCCTTCCAGATCGTTGCCTATCAGGCCCGTTCATTCCCAGCAGCTGACCAGCGCGGTCACGCCCTCGGCATGGGTGGTCATGTCCTCGGGGTCGAGGGCCGCGCCGCCCGAGGCGCTGCGCGGAGTGACGCCGGCCTGCTGCATCAGCGCGGCGATGGGGCCGGTGGAGGCGGCCAGGGCCACGCCCTCGGGCAGTTGCCGCGCGCCCTGGGGACGCGGCAGCAGCAGGCCGACCACGGCGCCCGAGGCGTCGAAGACCGGCCCGCCGGTGTCGCCCTCGGTATGCGGCAGGTTGAGGCGCGCGCGCCCCTCCTCGCCGTTCAGCCCGCGCGGCGCCTCGAGCGTGCCGAAGGTCACCGAGGGCGCACCCAGCGCGCCGCCGAAGGAATAGCCGCCGACGGCGATCTCGCTGCCGCGGCGGGGCAGGGCGCTGGCCAGCTCGGCAATGGCGATGGGGGCCAGCGCGTCTTCGGGCTGCAGCAGGGCCAGGCCCTGCGCGGTCTGCGCGACGCGGGCGGCGTGGTCCGCCTCCAGCGTGATACGGCCGCAGCCCTCCACCGCCTCTGCGCTGGTCAGCACCGCGCCGGCGTCCGAGACATAGACGCCCGAGCGCACGCGCAGCGGCTTGCGCACCTCCAGCCCGGCGATCAGGTCGACGGGCTGGGCGTCGCTCTCGCGGTCCTGCGGCTGCAGCACGCCCTCGATCCGGGTGAAGCTGTCCTGCATCCGCGCCAGCACGCGGCTGCGGCGCTTCTCGTCACCGGCGGGCCAGACCAGGGTGAAGCCCTTGATCACGCCGTCTTCCAGCCGCGCCTCGGTGTGCGAGACGATCTTGTCGTCGCGGCCCACCAGGGTGAAGCCGTTGCCGTCGCGCTTGCGCTCGCCCTCCAGCGGGACGATCTCCAGCGTCTGCATGATGTC
>JBPEXR010000267.1:0-2069 GCA_052031355.1 Paracoccaceae bacterium | reverse complement strand
CCAGTAGGCGCCGGCGACCTTCATCAGCTTGAAGGCATCGGCGGGCACCTGGCCGGTATGCGCCAGGTGCGGGCCGCGGCACAGGTCCTGCCAGTCGCCGTGCCAGTACATGCGCAGCGGCTCGTCGCCCGGGATCGCCTCGATCAGCTCGACCTTGTAGGGCTCGCCCCGGCTTTCGTAGTACTCGATCGCGCGCGGGCGGTCCCAGACCTCGGTGGTCACCGGGTCACGGGCGTTGATGATCTCCTTCATCTTCGCCTCGATGGCGCCCAGGTCCTCGGGCGTGAAAGGCTCGGCCCGGTCGAAGTCGTAGTACCAGCCGTTCTCGATCACCGGGCCGATGGTGACCTTGACGTCCGGGTAAAGCTCCTGCACCGCGCGGGCCATGATATGCGCCAGGTCGTGGCGGATCAGCTCCAGCGCCGGCGCCTCGTCCTGCATGGTGTGAATGGCGATCTCGGCATCCTGCTCGATCGGCCATTGCAGGTCCCAGTGCCGGCCGGAGACGGTGGCGCTGATCGCCTTCTTGCCCAGCGACTTGGAGATTTCCGCGGCCACCGCGCCCGGAGTGATCCCCTTGGGGAATTCGCGCGTATTGCCGTCAGGAAATGTTAGGGAAATCTGGGCCATATCGGCTCCTCGTCGGTTTGGCGCCCACGGAACGCCCGGTTGCGGGTTTATGGTTCGGGGGCTTGAATGACGCGCGCCGCGCCGCAAGTCAACCGCGCGAAGGGGCTGGGACGCCCTGGCGCGGGCATGGCCCCGCGGAAGGGTACGCAGCGGCGCGAACACGGCGGAGGGCGCATGGCGCAGGATTACGCGGAAGAGATTTTCGAGGTGATCGCCGGCGAGGGCGGGGACAGTCTGGAGGGGCGCGCCGGCGCCGCCGAGGCGCCCAACGGGCTGCGCCATGTCGCCTCGCTGTCGATGACCAAGATCGCCGACGGGCTGATCGACCCCAAGCTGGTGCTTAGCTGGCTGGCCAACGCGTTGGGCGCCCCCGGCGCGCTGGTGGGCGCGCTGGTCCCGATCCGCGAGGCCGGCGCCCTTCTGCCGCAGATCTTCCTGGCCGGCTGGGTCAGCCGCCTGGCGCGGCGCAAATGGGCCTGGGTAATCGGCAGCGCCGGGCAGGGCGCGGCGGCGGCGGTGATCGTGCTGGCGGCGCTGACGCTTTCGGGAACGGCCGCAGGCCTGGCGCTGTGCCTGGCGCTGGGCGTGCTGGCGGTGTTCCGCGCCGCATGCTCGGTCTCCTTCAAAGAGATCCTGGGCAAGACCATCGGCAAGCAGCGCCGCGGCAGCATCACCGGCACCGCCGGCAGCGCGGCCTCTGTCGGGGTGCTGGTCTTCGCGGGGCTGCTGATGTCCGGCCTCTTCGAAAGCCGCGGCGTGGTGATCGGCGCGGTGGGGCTGGCGGCGGCGCTGTGGCTGCTGGCGGCGGCGGTCTTCGCGACATTGGTCGAGGAGCCAAGCCGGGACGCCGCGCGGGAAGGCGGCGTCGACATGAAACTTCTCAAGGACAACCCGATGCTCTGGCGGTTCATCGCGGCGCGGGGGCTGCTGGTCTCTACCGCGCTGGCGCCGCCTTACCTGGTGCTTCTGTCCGAGGAGGCGGGACAGGGCGCGCTGTCGAAACTGGGCGCATTGGTCCTGGCCTCGGCCGCGGCGGCGCTGGTCTCTTCTTACGTCTGGGGGCGGATGGCGGACCGTTCCAGCCGCCGGGTGCTGATCCGCGCCGGCCTGCTGGGCGCGGCGGCGCTGGTCCTGGCGCTGGGCCTCTATGCCGCCGGGCTGGCGCAGGGGCTGGTGGCCATGCCCGCGGCGCTTTTCGTGCTGATGATCGCCTACCACGGTGTGCGGCAGGGACGCTCGACCTACCTTGTCGACATGGCGCCCGAGGGGCAGCGCAGCGCCTATGCGGCAGTGTCCAACACGGTGATCGGTTTGATCCTGCTGGGCGCGGGCGCGCTGGGCGGGCTGGTGGCCCTGGTGGGCGCGCCGGCGGTCATCGCGCTTTTCGCGGCGATGGCGCTGGCGGCGGCCTGGGTGGCGCGCGGCCTGGCCGAGGTCGA
>JBPEXR010000266.1:0-3418 GCA_052031355.1 Paracoccaceae bacterium | reverse complement strand
CCGGCGGTGAAAGCATGGTTGGGACGCTGGTCGTAGAAAAGCCCGGTCTTCTGCCCGCCCGTCAGGTCGGCCATGTAGCGCGCGCCGTTCATCGGCACCTCCAAGGGTGCCTCCGGCGCGGCGCCGATCAGAACGCCGCTGTCATCGTCCAGCCCCTCGAGGCTGCGCGCCCGGCCCGAGGCGTTCTTCAGCACATGGGCGACGCCCGTCACCTCGGCCAGCGCCTCGGCCAGCGGCTGGGCCAGGCGGTCGGCCCAGGCGGCGTTGGGCTGGATCACCGCGGTGTCGCCGAAGCGGTCGATGATCACCCCGGGCAGGCCGTCCGCCTCGGCGTGGACGAGGCGGTAGTAGGGTGCGTCGAACAGGCGCTCCCGCAGCGCCAGGGCGCGCATCAGCCGGGCCTTCAGCCAGGCGGCATCCACCGCCGCGCCGGGATCGCGGTCCAGCACCCGTCCGACGATCTTGGAGGCGGGGTTCACCGCCACGAGGCCCATCGGCTGGCGCTCGGGATCCTCGAGCCTGGCGATGGTGCCGGGCGGCAGGGCGCGCGTGCGGCGGTCCATCACGGCTTCATTGGCAAAGACCCAGGGCGCCCCGCGGCGCAGCGCGCGCAGGTTGGCTTTGGGCAGGAGGCGAAGAATGGGCATGTCAGCTTGGCTCATGCCCCGCTCCTTAGCCGCTTGGCCCTGCCGGGGGAAGCGGGCAATTGCACCCGGGGCGCCACTGGCCAGCGCGGGCCCGCCGCCCTAGACTTGGAAGCAGCGCCGCCCGGCGGAACGGGCTTGCAGCAGGGCGCGCGGGCGCCTATGGTCGCACCGTTAGCGCTAACGGAGCCGCCGCTCTGCGCGCCGCCCCCCGGCCCCGCCCTGCAGGTTGAAGGAAACGACATGCCCCTCGACGACACGATCCACCGCGTCACCCAGAGGATCATCGAACGCTCCGCCCCGCTGCGCCGGCCCTACCTGGACCGGATGCGCCGCGCCGCCGACGAGGGCCCGCGCCGCGCACACCTGAGCTGCGGCAACCAGGCCCATGCCTATGCCGCGATGGGCGCCGACCAGCAGGCGCTGGCCACCGGGCGCGCGCCGAACCTGGGCATCGTGACCGCCTACAACGACATGCTTTCGGCCCATCAGCCGTTCGAGAGCTACCCGCAGCTGATCCGCGAGACGGCGCGCGCCGCGGGCGCCACCGCGCAGGTGGCGGGCGGCGTGCCGGCGATGTGCGATGGCGTGACGCAAGGCCAGGTCGGCATGGAGCTGTCGCTTTTCTCGCGCGATGTCATTGCGCTGGCCAGCGGCGTGGCCCTGTCGCACAACACCTATGACGCTGCTGTCTACCTGGGCGTTTGCGACAAGATCGTGCCGGGTCTGGTGATCGCCGCGGCGACCTTCGGCTATATCCCCGGCGTCTTCCTGCCCGCCGGCCCGATGACCAGCGGCCTGCCCAACGACGAGAAAGCCCGCGTGCGCCAGAAGTTCGCCGCCGGCGAGATCGGCCGGGAGGAGCTGATGGCCGCCGAGATGGCCAGCTACCACGGCCCCGGCACCTGCACCTTCTACGGCACTGCCAATTCCAACCAGATGCTGATGGAGTTCATGGGGCTGCACCTGCCCGGCGCCTCCTTCGTGAACCCCGGCACGCCGCTGCGCGAGGCGCTGACCCGCGCGGGGGCCGAGCGCGCGCTGGCGATCACCGCGCTGGGCAATGACTACACGCCGGTCTGCGACGTGCTGGACGAGAAAGCCTTCGTCAACGGCATCGTCGGGCTGATGGCAACGGGCGGCTCGACCAACCTGGTGCTGCACCTGCCGGCCATGGCGCGGGCGGCGGGCGTGGCGCTGGAACTGGAGGATTTCGAGGAGATCTCGCAAGTGGTGCCGCTGATGGCGAAGGTCTATCCCAACGGGCTGGCGGACGTGAACCACTTCCACGCCGCCGGCGGGCTGGGCTACATGATCGGCAACCTGCTGGAGGCGGGCCTGCTGCACGAGGATGTCACCACCGTCGCCGGCAAGGGCCTCGCGCGCTATGCCGAGGAGCCGGTGCTTGAGGGTGGCGCGCTGGCCTGGCGCCCCGGCCCGCGCGAAAGCGCCAACGACAAGATCCTGCGCCCGGCCTCCGACCCCTTCCAGCCGACCGGGGGCCTGAAGCAGCTGGCCGGCAACCTGGGCCGCGGGATGATGAAGATCTCCGCCGTGGCCCGCGACCGACAGGTGATCGAGGCGAAGGCCCGCATCTTCGAAGACCAGGAGGCGGTCAAGGCCGCCTTCAAGGCGGGCGAGTTCACCGAGGACACGGTCGTCGTGGTGCGTTTCCAGGGCCCCTCGGCCAACGGCATGCCGGAGCTGCATTCCCTGACGCCCACCCTCGCCGTGCTGCAGGACCGCGGGCTGAAGGTCGCGCTGGTCACCGACGGGCGCATGTCCGGCGCCAGCGGCAAGGTCCCGGCGGCGATCCACGTGGCGCCCGAGGCCGCGAAGGGTGGCCCGCTGGCGAAGCTGCGCGACGGCGACCTGCTGCGCGTCGATGCCCGCGCCGGCACGCTCGACGTGCTGACCGAGGGCTGGCAGGATCGGCCCGACGCCACCCCGGACCTGGCCGGCAACGGCCACGGCGTGGGGCGCGAGCTGTTCGAGGTCTTCCGCCGCAACGTGGGCCTTGCCACCGACGGCGCCGCCGTCGTCGTCTGACCCCAGCGAAGGGAGCCTGCCATGACCCCGCAAGAAGCCAGCCGCGCGACCGAGGCCCTGTGCCGCCGCGCCCCGGTGATCCCCGTCCTGGTGATCGAGGATGCCGCCCAGGCCCGCCCCTTGGCCGCGGCGTTGGTGGCCGGCGGCCTGCCGGTGCTGGAGGTGACGCTGCGCACGCCCGCGGCGCTGGATGTGATCCGCGAGATGGCGCAGGTCGAAGGCGGCGTCGTCGGCGCCGGCACGCTGCTGACGCCCGGGGACGTGCGCGCCGCCAAGGACGCCGGCGCCCGTTTCGGCGTCTCGCCCGGCGCCACCGACGCGCTGCTCGACGCCTGCGAGGCGGAGGACCTGCCGCTTCTTCCCGGCGC
Source organism: Paracoccaceae bacterium (assembly GCA_052031355.1). Classification (GTDB taxonomy): domain Bacteria; phylum Pseudomonadota; class Alphaproteobacteria; order Rhodobacterales; family Rhodobacteraceae; genus JBPEXR01. The sequence continues at coordinate 357 of JBPEXR010000266.1, read as the reverse complement.
CGCCACCGCCAGCGAGGCGATGCGCCTGCTGGAGCGTGGCTACAGCGTGCAGAAATTCTTCCCGGCCGAGGCAAACGGCGGTGCGCCCGCGTTGAAGGCGATTGGCGCGCCGATCCCGCAGGTGCGCTTCTGCCCCACCGGCGGCGTCACCCCCGGGAACGCCGGCGACTACCTGGGTCTGCCCAACACCCTCTGCGTCGGCGGCTCCTGGGTGGCGCCAAAGGACAAGCTTACGTCGGGCGACTGGGACGGGATCGAGGCGCTGGCGCGTGAGGCGGCGAAGTTGCCGCGAGGGTAGTGGGCTGTTTCTGCCGCGTGCTGGTGTCCTCGCGGCGCACGCCGGTGTGGCGAGGTCCA
>JBPEXR010000265.1:0-2463 GCA_052031355.1 Paracoccaceae bacterium | reverse complement strand
GGCGGGACTGGGGTTGGTGCTGGTGTAGCCCCTACCCCATCCGCGCCAGCGCCGCCTCCGCCCGCGGCTGGTGCGCGTCCACCGCTTCCTCCCAGACCGGGCCGTAGCCGCGCATTTCCTGAGGGGCGCTCAGGGCCTCCAGCGCGTCGGCGTGCTTGTCCTCGGCGTAGTGCGCCGCGACCTTGTTCAGCACGCCCTCGTACCAGCCGATCAGCGCGCGCTGGCGGCGGCGCTCGGCGGTATAGCCGAACGGGTCCAGCGCGGTGCCGCGCAGGCGGCGGCCGCGGGCGAGCCATTTCAGAGCATTGCCCATCCAGGGGCCGAAGCTGCGCTTGGCGGGGCGGCCGCGGGCGTCGCGGCGGAAGTTCAGCACCGGCGGCGCCATGTGGTAGCGCAGGGTGAAATCGCCGGTGAATTTCTCGCGCAGCTCCTTGTCGAAGCCGGTCTCGGCGTGCAGGCGCGCAACCTCGTATTCATCCTTGTAGGCCATCAGCTTGAACAGCGACCGGGCGGCGGCCTGCATCAGGTCCTCCGGCGGGGTGCCGGGGAAGGCCTTGGCGAAATCCTGCAGCCGGGCGCGGTAGCGCGCGGCATAGGCGGCGTCCTGGTAGTCCTGCAGGAAGGCGGCGCGGCGGTCGATCATCTGGGCCGCGGTCTCGTCGCGCGGCGCCTCGGGGGCGATATGCGGCTCCAGCCGCTCCGGCGCGGCGGCCATGAGGCGGCCGATGGCGAGGGCGGCGCGGTTCTTCTCGATCGCGACGCCGTTCAGCAGCACCGCCTGGTTCAACGCCGCTTCGGAGACGGGCACCAGCCCCCGCTGGAAGGCGTGCCCCAGCATGATGACATTGGCGAAGACCGCGTCGCCCAGCAGCTCCTCCGCCAGCTTGGCGGCATCGAGGCTGTGCAAATTCTCGGCCCCCACGGCACCGGCGATGGCGCGGGCGCGTTCGGCCCCGCGCAGGTCCGCATCGCGGCGCAGCACCAGATCCCCCGTCGGCATCTCGGCGGTGTTCAGCACGACGCGCGTGCCGCGGCGGTAATGCGCGCTGGCCTTGGGGGCAGAGGCGACGACCATGTCGCAGGCGATGACGGCATCCGCCGCGCCTTGCCCGATCCGCACCTGGTTCACCGCCTCGGGCGCCTGCGCCAGCCGGATGTAGCTGAGGACGGTGCCGAACTTCTGTGCGAAGCCGGTGAAATCCAGCAGGCTGGCGCCCTTGCCCTCCAGATGCGCGGCCATGGTGATGAGGGCGCCGACGGTGACCACCCCGGTGCCGCCCACGCCCGCGACCAGCAGATCGAAGGGCGCGTCGAGCGGCGCCTCGGGCGGCGGGGCGATCCCCTCCATCAGCGCGGGGATGTCCAGCGCCTTGCCCTCGCGCCGCAGTTCGGCCCCCTCGACGGTGACGAAGCTGGGGCAGAACCCGTTGAGGCAGGAGAAATCCTTGTTGCAGGAGCTGAGGTTGATCTTGCGCTTGCGCCCCAGCGGCGTCTCTTTCGGCTCGACCGACAGGCAGTTGCTCTCGACCGAGCAATCGCCGCAGCCCTCGCAGACCAGGTCGTTGATGTAGGCGAAGCGCTTGGGGTCCTCCATCTTGCCGCGCTTGCGGCGGCGGCGCTTCTCGGTGGCGCAGGTCTGCTCGTAGATCAGCACCGAGGTGCCCTTGACCTCGCGCAGCTCGCGCTGGACCGCGTCCATCTCCGCCCGGTCGTGGAAGGTGGTGCCGGCGGGAAACTCCGCCCGGTCGAACTTGGAGATGTCGTCGGAGACGAGGGCGATCCGCTCGACCCCTTCGGCGCGGCAGCTGCGCGCGATGCCCAGCACGCTGACCGGCCCGTCGACGGGCTGGCCGCCGGTCATGGCGACCGCGTCGTTGAAGAGGATCTTGTAGGTGATGTTGGTGCCCGCCGCCACCGCCTGGCGGATGGCGAGGCTGCCGGAATGGTACCAGGTCCCTTCGCCAAGGTTCTGGAAGATGTGCTTGTTGCCGTTGAACTTCGAGGCGGCAACCCAGGGCACGCCCTCGCCCCCCATCTGCGCGTAGCCGCCGGTGTTGCGCCCCATCCAGGACGCCATGACGTGGCAGCCGATGCCGGAGTTGGCGCGGCTGCCCTCGGGCAGCTTGGTCGAGGTGTTGTGCGGGCAGCCCGAACAGAAATAGGGCGTGCGCGTCGCCCCTTCGACGTTCAGCAGCTGCGGCGGCTGGCGCAGAGCCTTGGCGCGGGCGGGCAGGTCCTCGCCCGGGAAGAACCGGTCGAGGCGCGCGGCGACGATCGGCACCAGGTCCTCGGGCGTCAGCTCGCCCGTCCAGGGCACCAGGTCATGCTGGGCGGCGGCGTCATGCTTGCCGACCATCTTCTGCGGCTTGTCGCCGGGCCAGTCGTAGAAATATTCCTTGAACTGGCTTTCGATGATGCCGCGCTTTTCCTCGACGACCAGGACCTCGCGCTTGCCCTTCACGA
>JBPEXR010000264.1:0-4067 GCA_052031355.1 Paracoccaceae bacterium | reverse complement strand
AGCCGAGAGCGATCGCCTCGCGCAGCTTTTCGTCCTGGGCGCGGTCCACCAGCTTGCGGTAGCGCTTGGCCAGCTTGGCGTCCTGGTAGTCGGTCAGATGCGCCTCGCGGAAGGCGATCTTCTGCTCCAGGGTCTTGGGCTTCTCGACCACCTCGGCCGGGCGCATCAGGTTGGCGACCTCGTGCGGGTTCAGGCTGGCCCAGCGGCCGACCTCGAAGGCGCGCAGGTTCCGATCCACCGCGGCACCGTTGAGGCGGATGGCCTCCTCGATCGCCTCGAGGCTCACCGGGATCAGCCCGCGCTGCCAGGCCGCGCCGAAGATCATCATGTTGGAGAAGATCGAATCCCCCATGACGATCCGCGACAGCTCGGAGGCATCGAAAAGCTGCAGGTCGGACTTCAGCCGCCGCTCCAGCGCCAGGGTCAGGCGCTCGGTGGGCAGGGTGAACTCGGTATCGCGGGTGAAGTCGCCGGTGATGATCTCGTGGCTGTTGACCACGGCGCCGGTGCGGCCCGCGCGCGTCAGCCCCAACGTCTTGGCCCCGGCCGAGACGACCAGATCGCCGCCGATCAGCGCGTCGGCCTCGCCAGTGGCGACGCGGATCGCGGTGATGTCGCCGGGCTTCTCGGCGATGCGGCAGTGGATGTGCACCGCGCCGCCCTTCTGGGCGAGGCCGGCCATTTCCATCATCGCCGCGCCCTTGCCGTCGATCTGCGCGGCCTGCGCCAGAACCGCGCCGATGGTCACGACGCCGGTGCCCCCGACGCCGGTGATGACGACGTTATGCGTGCCGGCGATCTGCGGCAGCTTGGGCGCCGGCAGTTCGGGGATCTTCAGCTCGGTGGTCTGGTTCTTCTTCAGCTTGGCGCCGTCCAGCGTCACGAAGCTGGGGCAGAAGCCCTTGAGGCAGGAAAAGTCCTTGTTGCAGGCGGATTGGTCGATCTCGCGCTTGCGGCCAAGCTCGGTATCCACCGGGGTGATCGCCACGCAGTTCGACTGGACGCCGCAATCGCCGCAGCCCTCGCAGACATCGGTGTTGATGAAGACGCGGGTGTCGGGATCGGGGAACTTGCCGCGCTTGCGCCGGCGGCGCTTCTCGGCGGCGCAGGTCTGGATGTAGATGATCGCCGAGACGCCCTCGACCTCGCGCATCTTTTTCTGCACGGCCTCCATGTCGGCGCGCTCGTGCCATTCGATGCCCGAGGGGAAGCCGTCGCGCTTGGGCTCTTCCTTCTCGTCGTAGACCACGGCGACCTTCTGCAAGCCCATGGCCACCAGTTCGCGCGCGATCTGGTCGGCGGTCAGCCCACCCTCGTTCTGCTGGCCGCCGGTCATGGCGACGGCGTCGTTGTAAAGGATCTTGTAGGTGATGTTCGTCCCCGCCGCGAGCGCGGCCCGGATCGCTTGCACCCCGGAGTGGTTGTAGGTGCCGTCGCCGAGGTTCTGGAAGACATGCGGTGTCTTGGAGAAGGGCGCCTCGCCGATCCAGTTGGCGCCCTCGCCGCCCATGTGCGTGAAGCCGACGGTGTTCCGGTCCATCCACTGCACCATGTAGTGGCAGCCGATGCCGGCATAGGCGCGGCTGCCCTCGGGCACCTTGGTGGAGGTGTTGTGCGGGCAGCCGGCGCAGTAATAGGGCAACCGCGCGGCGATATCCTCGGCGTTGTCGGCGCGGCGCGCCTCGGCCAGGGTTTCCAGTCCGGCGCGCACCCGGTCGGTGCCGCGCCCCTCCTCGATCAGGATGCCGCCGATCTTCTCGGCGATCATGATCGGGTCCAGCGCGCCGCGGGTCGGGAACAGCTCGTCGCGGTGCATGCCGCCGGCGCCGCCCTTGTACCAGCCGTAGACGCGGCGGCCGCGGCGGTCGTCGAAGATGGCCTCCTTGACCTGCACCTCGATCAGCTTGCGCTTCTCCTCGACGATGACGATCAGCTCCAGCCCCTCGGCCCAGTCGTGGAAGCCCTTCATGTCCAGCGGGAAGGTCTGGCCCACCTTGTAGGTGGTGATGCCCAGCCGCTCGGCCTCGGCGGCGTCGATCCCCAGCAGCGAGAAGGCATGGCTGAGGTCCAGCCAGTTCTTGCCGGCGGCGACGAAGCCGATCTTGGCGCCCGGCTTGCCCCAGACGCGCTTGTCCATCTTGTTGGCGTGACTGAAGGCCTCGGCCGCGAAGCGCTTGTAGTCGATCATCCGCGCTTCCTGCGCGTGCGGCGTATCGGCAAGGCGGATGTTCAGCCCGCCCTCGGGCATGTCGAACTCCGGCTCGATCAGCTTGACGCGGTGCGGGTCGCCATCGACGACCGCGGTCGCCTCGACCGTGTCCTTCATGGTCTTGAGGCCCACCCAGAGGCCCGAGAACCGCGACAGCGCGTAGCCGTAGATGCCGTAATCGAGGATCTCCTGCACCCCGGCGGGGCTGACGACCGGCATGTAGGCATCGACCAGCGCCCATTCGGACTGGTGCAGCACGGTAGAGCTTTCGCCCGTGTGGTCGTCCCCCATGGCCATCAGCACGCCGCCGTGGCGCGAGGTGCCGGCCATGTTGGCGTGGCGCATCACGTCGCCCGAGCGGTCGACGCCGGGGCCCTTGCCGTACCACAGCCCGTAGACGCCGTCGTACTTGCCTTCGCCGCGCAACTCGGCCTGCTGGCTGCCCCAGAGGGCGGTCGCCGCGAGGTCCTCGTTCAGGCCCGGCTGAAAGCGCACGTTGTATTCGGTGAGGTACTTCTCGGCCTTCTGCATCTGCAGATCGACCCCGCCCAGCGGCGAGCCGCGGTAGCCGGTGACAAGGCCCGCGGTGTTCAGCCCGGCCGCGCGGTCGCGGGCCTGCTGGCTCATCATCAGGCGCACCAGCGCTTGCGTTCCGTTCAACAGGACCGGGGACTTTTCGAGATCGAACCGGTCGGTGAGCGATACCTTCTGCAAAGACATGCCGTGCGCCTCCCCAACGCTGGGTTACCTAGAGTGAACTGCCTTCGATAATAGGTCTATATTGCTGACCTGCATAGGGGCTTTCTGGGCACATTCGGCCCCGTCAGCCACGTCACGGATACAAAGGCGGCCGGTTTCGTGTAGACCGGGCAGAGGGAATCGAAAGTTGCGGCGATGGATTGGGACAAACTTAGAATATTTCATGCGGTGGCGGATGCGGGAAGCCTGACCCACGCGGGCGAGGTGCTGCATCTGTCGCAATCGGCGGTCAGCCGCCAGGTGCGCGCCCTGGAAGAGAGCCTGAACGCCACCCTGTTCCACCGGCACGCACGGGGGCTGATTCTCACCGAACAGGGCGAGCTGCTGTTCGACGCGACCTCGGCGATGATCAAGCGCCTCGATGCCGCCGCCGCGCGCATCAAGGACAGCGAGGAAGAGGTCTTCGGCGAGTTGCGCGTGACCACCACGACGGGCTTCGGCTCGCTGTGGCTGGCGCCGCGCCTGGCCAAGCTCTACGAGCGCTATCCCGACCTCAAGATCGACCTGATGCTGGAAGAGCGCGTGCTCGACCTGCCGATGCGCGAGGCGGACGTGGCGATCCGCATGAAGGAGCCCAGCCAGGCGGACCTGATCCGCAAGCGGCTGATGGCGGTGCGCATGCGCCTTTACGCCACCCCCGAATACGAGGCGAAGAACGGCCTGCCGCAGCGGCTGGAGGATATCGTCGATCACCGGCTGATCTGCCAGAACCCCTCTTCGGCGCAAGTCGGTGCGGGCGCCAGCCTGGTGCAGCACCTGATGACCTATGACATCCGCTCGACCCTGACGGTGAACAACTACTTCGGGGTGCTGCAGGCGGTGCTCAACAACCTCGGGATCGGGGTCCTGCCCGACTACCTGACACATGATTTCCCCGGCCTCGTGCGCGTGCTGCCGGACGTGGAAAGCAACGAGGTGCCGGTGTTCCTGGCCTACCCCGAGGAGCTGCGCCAGTCCAAGCGCATCGCCGCCTTCCGAGACTTCGTGCAGGAAGAGATCATGGCCCACCGGCGCTCCATGCGCGACGACTAGACCGCGCGGCGCGGCGGCGGCTTCCCGGCGCTATGCACGGACTGCATAGCGGGCATGAAGCCCCCCG
>JBPEXR010000263.1:0-3225 GCA_052031355.1 Paracoccaceae bacterium | reverse complement strand
GACCTCAAGAGCCATTACCTGCCGCCGGTGCACCGCGGCGCCCCGCTGCTGCCGGGCATATCGCGCGAGGCGGTCTGGCTGGCGGCCTCCACCCACGAGGGGGAGGAGGCGAAGATCCTCGAAGCGCATGCCCTGGCGCGCCGCAAATGGCCCGAGCTGCGCCTCGTGCTGGCACCGCGCCACCCCCACCGGGCCGAGGAGGTGGCGCGCCTTGTCACCGGGCAGGGGCTGGAGCTGCACCGCCACAGCGCCGGGCCGCTGGAAGCCGGGGATACGCCGCCGGATGTCTACCTGCTGGACACGCTGGGCGAGATGCCGCGCGCCTATGACGCGGCGGCGATCTGCTTTGTCGGGGGGACGCTGGCGCCGCGCGGCGGGCATACGCCGTTCGAGCCTGCCGCCCACGGCTGCGCGCTGCTGCACGGACCGGACACGGGCAACTTCGCCGCCGCCTTCCGCGCCCTCGATGCCCGCGGCGGGGCGGTGCTTTGCGCCAGCCCGCGCAAGATCGCCGCGGCCCTCAAGCGGCTGCGCGGCGCGCAGGACCGCGCGGCGCAGGTGGCCGCCGCCTCGGCCACGCTGCAATCGGATGCCGCGCTGGAGGAGATCCTGCGCCGCCTGCTGCGCCTGCTGCCGGACGGCCCCGGCATGGCAGGATCGTGAAACGGCGGGAGCGGGGGGTCTTTCCGTGTCCTTTCAGTCACTTGTTCGCCGCGGCTGCGCTGCCGCGCCAAGCTGCGGGCTTGATCGCGCCGCCCGCGCGGATATCTAGTGCCGCAGCTAGATTGGGGCCGACATGATCCAATACGCGCTCAAATGTCACCAGGACCACCGCTTCGACAGCTGGTTCCAGTCCGCCGCCGCTTTCGACAAGCTGGCGGACGCGGGCATGGTGACCTGCGCGGTCTGCGGCTCGGAACGGGTGGAGAAAGCGCTGATGGCGCCGCGCGTCTCGGCCAACCGCCGCGAGGCGGCCGCCGAGACCCCGCGCCCGGCGAAAGCGCCGTCGCAAGGCACGGCGCCCAAGGCCGCGCCCGCCGCCCCGCTTTCCGCCCCCGCCTCGGCGGTGGAGGAGGCGCTTGGCAAGCTGCGCCGGCACATCGAGGCGAACTCCACCTACGTCGGCAAGAACTTCGTGCGCGAGGCGCGGGCGATCCACGCCGGCGAGGCGCCCGAGCGGTCGATCTACGGCGAGGCGAAGATCGAGGACGCGCGCGCGCTGGCCGAAGAGGGCGTGCCGGTCGCCCCCTTGCCTTTCCTGCCCAAGGCCAAGGCGAACTAGCTGGGCCGCTTCCCCGGGACCGCATCGCCGAACCTCCCGTTTCCCGATCCCTCCCAGGGCCCCGCGCGACCGCGCCGCAACAACGCGGCCGAGGGTGCGCAGCGGCGCTTGCACTGCCCTGCGCAGCCGCGTAAACCCCGCGCGGACAAGCCTAAGGCAGGACGACGCCATGCCCGTTCTCGTGATGAAATTCGGCGGCACCTCGGTGGCCAACCTCGACCGCATCCGCCGGGCGGCGAAACGCGTCGGCGTCGAGGTTGCCAAGGGCTATGACGTCATCGTCATCGTCTCCGCCATGTCCGGCAAGACGAACGAACTGGTCGGCTGGGTGAACGAAACCTCCGCCTTCTACGATGCGCGCGAATACGACGCGGTCGTCTCCTCCGGGGAGAACGTGACCGCGGGGCTGATGGCGCTGACCTTGCAGGAAATGGACGTGCCGGCGCGCAGCTGGCAGGGCTGGCAGGTGCCGGTGAAGACCACCAGCGCCCATTCCGCCGCCCGGATCGAGGAGATCCCGACCGAGAACCTGAAGGCCAAGTTCGCCCAAGGCATGAAGGTGGCCGTCGTGGCGGGCTTCCAGGGCGTCAGCCCCGAGGGGCGCATCACCACGCTGGGGCGCGGCGGCTCGGACACCACCGCGGTGGCCTTCGCGGCGGCCTTCGGGGCCGAGCGCTGCGACATCTACACCGATGTCGACGGCGTCTATACCACCGATCCGCGCATCAGCCCGAAGGCGCGCAAGATGGACCGCATCGCCTTCGAGGAGATGCTGGAGCTTGCCAGCCTGGGCGCAAAGGTTCTGCAGACCCGCTCGGTCGAGCTGGCGATGCGCTATAACGTGAAACTGCGGGTTCTCAGCTCTTTCGAGGAACAGTCCGACCAGGCGGGCACGCTGGTCTGCGACGAGGAGGAAATCATGGAATCGAACGTCGTCTCGGGCATCGCCTATTCCCGCGAGGAAGCGAAGATGACCCTCATCTCCGTCGCCGACCGCCCCGGCATCGCCGCGGCCATCTTCGGCCCGCTGTCCGAGGCCGGCGTCAACGTCGACATGATCGTGCAGAACATCGCCGAGGAAGGCCGCACGGACATGACCTTCTCCTGCCCGATCGACCAGGTGAAACGCGCCGAACGCGCGCTGGACGAGGCCAAGAAGAAGGGCGAGATCAACTTCCACGACCTGATCGCCGACACCGATGTCGCCAAGGTTTCGGCGGTGGGGATCGGCATGCGCAGCCAGTCGGGCGTGGCCGCCAAGATGTTCAAGACGCTCTCCGACGAGGGGATCAACATCAAGGTCATTGCAACCTCCGAGATCAAGATTTCGGTGCTGATCGACCGGAAATACATGGAACTCGCCGTGCAGGCACTGCATGATGCCTTCGAACTCGAAAAGGCGCGCTGACGGGGGCCACATACCCGCAGGCGCGGCGCGATAGTTCCGCGGGGGGACGCATGTCGGACGGCAAGGAGAGCGAGAGCCGCAAGCTGCTTGGCCGGCTGCGCGACTGCATGGCCGAGGAGGCCGCGGGGCAGGAGCGGCTCGACAAGATCACCCATCTGACGGCGGATTCGATGGGCACGGAAGTGTGCTCCATCTACCTGTTCCGGGACGAGGAAACGCTGGAGCTTTGCGCGACCGAGGGCCTGAAGGCCGCGGCCGTGCACCAGACGCGCATGAAGCTGGGCGAGGGCCTGGTGGGGCGCGTGGCGCGCACCGGCATGGTGATCAACACCGCCGAGGCGCCGGCCGAGCGCGGCTTTCGCTACATGCCCGAGACCGGCGAGGAGATCTATTCCAGCTTCCTCGGCGTGCCGATCCAGCGCCTGGGCGAGAAGCTGGGCGTTCTGGTCGTGCAGTCGCGCCAGAAGCGCCAGTTCACCGCCGACGAGGTCTACGCCCTCGAGGTGGTGGCGATGGTCCTGGCCGAGATGACAGA
>JBPEXR010000262.1:0-2294 GCA_052031355.1 Paracoccaceae bacterium | reverse complement strand
GAACGACAACGACAAGACGCCCGGCGCAACGGGCGATGAGGGCGACGGCCGCGGCCCCGCGCAGGGCAGCGGGCCGGCGCGCAGCAAACGCTACCGATCCAGCCTGCCCGGCCCGCTGGGCTGGATCGACGAAGGGGTCGCCTGGGTCGAACAGGTCATGCTGGCCCTGTCGGTGCTGCTGATGGCGGCGAACACGGTGGCCAACGTGGTGGGCCGGTTCGTCTTCCAGCAAAGCCTTTTCTTCTCGGAAGAGCTGAACCGCATCCTGATCATCCTGATCACCTTCGCCGGGATCAGCTACGCGGCGCGCGCCGGGCGGCACATCCGCATGTCGGCGATCTACGACACGCTGCCGCATTTGCCGCGCAAGGTGCTGATGGTGCTGATCGCGCTGGTCACCAGCGCCTTCATGTTCGCGCTTTGCTACTACGCCTGGGGCTACCTGCAGACGCAGATGGGCCGCGGACGGGTGCTGCCGGCGCTGCAGATCCCCGTCTGGATGACCCTCATCTGGGTGCCCGTCGGCTTCTTCATGACCGGCGTACAATACCTGCTGACGGCGCTTCAGAACCTGATGTCGGAGGATGTCTACCTCTCGACCGCGGTGGCCGACGGCTACGACGACGATGAAACCGGAACGGGGGTGTAGGCGATGGCCACGACAATCTTCGCCATCATGATCGTCCTGCTGCTGCTGGGCTTTCCGATGATGATCCCGCTGATCGCCGGCGCCTTCGTGGGTTTCTACACGATGTTCGGCGGGCTGGGGCAGATGGAGACGATGATCCAGCAGTTCATGGCCGGCATCCGCCCCGCCTCGCTGATCGCCGTGCCGATGTTCATCTTCGCCGCCGACATCATGACGCGCGGCCAGTCCGCGGCCCGGCTGATCGACCTGGTGATGGCCTTCGTGGGGCACCTGCGCGGCGGTCTTGCGGTCTCCACCGCCGCGGCCTGCACGATGTTCGGCGCGGTCTCCGGCTCGACCCAGGCGACGGTGGTCGCCATCGGCTCGCCGCTGCGGCCGCGGATGCAGAAGGCCGGCTACGGCGACAGCTTCATCCTGGCGCTGATCGTCAACGCCTCCGACATCGCCTTCCTGATCCCGCCTTCGATCGGGATGATCATCTACGGCGTCGTCTCCAACACCTCGATCGCGGAGCTTTTCATCGCCGGCATCGGCCCCGGCCTGCTGATCCTGCTGTGCTTTTCGATCTACGCCTGGATCTATGCCCGCGTGAAGGGCGTGCCGACCGAGGAGAAATCCACCTGGGCCGAGCGGGGCCGCGCCATCCGCGGCGCGATCTGGCCGCTGGGCTTTCCGGTCATCATCATCGGCGGCATCTACGGCGGCATCTTCTCGCCCACCGAGGCGGCGGCGGCCTGCGTGCTCTACGCGCTGGTGCTGGAGGTGATCGTCTTCCGCGAGATCGACCTTCCGGGCGTCTGGGAGACGGCGAAATCCACCGGCCTCATCACCGGGGTGGTCTTCATCCTGGTGGCGGCGGGGGCGGCCTTTTCCTGGATCATCTCCTTCGCGCAGATCCCGCAGGCGATCCTGGGGGGGATCGGCATCGACCAGATGGGGCAGATCGGCGTGCTTTTCGTCATCTCCATCGCCTTCTTCCTGGGCTGCATGTTCGTCGATCCGATCGTGGTGATCCTGATCCTGGTGCCGATCTTCGCGCCGGTGGTCGACAGCGTCGGCCTGGACCCGGTGCTGGTGGGCACGGTGATCACGCTGCAGGTGGCGATCGGCTCGGCCACGCCGCCCTTCGGGGTGGACATCTTCACCGCCATCGCGGTGTTCAAACGGCCCTACTGGGAGGTGATCCGCGGCACCCCGCCCTTCATCGCGATCCTGCTGTCGGTGGCGGTGGCGCTGATCTTCTTCCCGCAGATCGCCCTATTCCTGCGCGACCTGGCCTTCGCCAAGTAAGGCTGTGGCCCAGGTTGGTCGCCGGGTCGGCTGGCGTGCTCTATCGCAGCGCGCCGGCCTCCAGCGTCTCCAGGAAGATGGCGACGCAGCCGCCGCATTCGGCGCGCAGGCCGAGGCTGCGGTAGATGCGCCCGGGTGTCGGCCGGTCGCCGCCGCGGCGCAGGCGGGCGGCGGTACGGGTGATCACGTCGCTGGACAGGGCATGGCAGTGGCAAACGATCATCTCGGCGGGCCTCGCGGCTTGGTCGGGCGGGCGCCGGGGGCGCAGGGCCGTCCCGGCGGGTTCGGCCCCCCAATGCGACCGCCCCGGGGGGGCGTTCCGCACGGCGCGCGGACATGATCGTGGGGTGAGGTG
>JBPEXR010000261.1:0-1907 GCA_052031355.1 Paracoccaceae bacterium | reverse complement strand
GGGGCCGCGCCGCCTGCCCATCGGGCCTTACGCCTTGGTGTAGCGGTAAGGCCGTCCCGCCTTCTGCATGTCCTCGTTGTACTGCTTGAAGATCTGCACGACCTTGGCCTTCACCTCGCTTTCGGCGGCGATTTCGTCCCAGAACTCGCGGGCCGCGGCCTCGACCTTTTCCCATTCCTCGTCGGGGATGGTCGTCAGCTCCATCTTCTCGCCGTGGACGCGCAGCCGCGCCTCGCCGCCCCAGTACCAGTACTGGCGGTAATAATGCGACTGGTCGCAGCAGACGCGGAAGAGGGTCTGCAGGTCCTCCGGCAGCTCGTTCCAGCGGTCCATGTTGGCGAAGAAGGACCCGGCCCAGGCGCCCGAGATGTTGTTGGTCAGGAAGTAGTTGGTCACATCGGCCCAGCCGACGGTGTAATCCTCGGTGATGCCTGACCAGGCGATGCCGTCCAGCTCGCCGGTCTGCACGGCGACCTCGATGTCCTCCCACGGCAGGGTGACCGGCACGACGCCGAACTGCGCCAGGAAACGGCCGGCGGTGGGGAAGGTGAAGACGCGCTTGCCCTTCAGATCCTCCAGGCTGCGGATCGGCTCCTTCGTGGCGAAGTGGCAGGGATCCCAGGCGCCGGCGGAGATATGCTTGACCCCGACCTTGGAATATTCGGCGTCCCAGATCTCGTTCAGCCCGTACTGGTTGAACAGCACCGGCACGTCGAGGCTGTAGCGCGAGGCGAAGGGGAAATAGCCGCCGAAGACCGTCACCTCGGTCGGCGACTGCATGGAATCGTCGTCCGATTGCACCGCGTCGATGGTGCCGCGCTGCATGGCGCGGAACAGCTCGCCCGTGGGCACCAGCTGGTCGGCGAAGAACAGCTCGATCTGCATCCGGTCGCCGGCGATCTTGTTGAACATGTCGATGGCCGGCTTGACCACATGCTCGGCCAGGGCCGGGCCGGCGTAGGTCTGCATGCGCCAGGTGATCTGGCCCTGCGCGATTGCGGGCGTGGCAAGGGCGGCCGGCGCGGCCGCGGCGGCGCCTTTCAGGAATGTACGTCTGGTCGTCATAATCTTTCCTCCGGTTGGCTTGGTGATCGAAATGGATCTCGCTTCATGGGCTGAAGTTCTGCTTGTTATCTCGCGTAGACATACTCCGGCAGCCAAAGGGCGATCTGCGGAAAGACCATCACCAGGCTCAGCGCGAGAACCATCACCAGCACGAAGGGCAGGATGGAGCTGTAGATGTCGCGCAGGGTGATCTCGGGCGGGGCCATGGCCCGCATCAGGAAGAGGTTGTAGCCAAAGGGCGGCGTCATGTAGGCGATCTGCGTCGTGATCGTGTAGAGCACGCCGTACCAGATCAAATCGAACCCGAGGGCGCCGACCAGCGGCACGTAGAGCGGCGCGACGATCACCAGCATGGCGGTGTCGTCCAGGAAGGTGCCCATGACGATGAAGCTCAGCTGCATCAGGATGAGGATCATCCAGGGGCTGAGGCCCAGGCGTTCGGTGAAGAGGGTCTCGATGGCGCGCACCGCGCCCAGCCCGTCGAAGACCGCGCCGAAGGCCAGGGCGGCCAGGATGATCCACATGAACATGCAGGTGATGGCCAGCGTCTGGCGCACCGAGGTCTCGAAGACCTCGCGCGTCATGCGTCCCTTCAGCACCGCCGCCAGGAAGGCCGCCAGCGCGCCGATGGCCGAGCTTTCGACAAGGCTGGTCCAGCCGTTGACGAAGGGCACCATCATCACCGCGAAGATCACCAGCGGCAGCAGGCCGGCGCGCAGCAGGCGCAGTTTCTCGGCCCGGGGCACGTCGCGCTCCTCCGGCGGCAGCGGCGGGCCGAGATCCGGGTTCAGCCGGCAGCGCAGCGCGATGTAAAGGATGAACATCGCCGCCATCATCAGCCC
>JBPEXR010000260.1:0-4533 GCA_052031355.1 Paracoccaceae bacterium | reverse complement strand
GCGCCGGCCCGGGCGGGGGGTCGTGGTCGATGTTCGCCCCCCAGGGGACGATGCGCGCCTGGCCGGGGGGCAGGTTGTAAAGGCTGTCCGCCCCCTCCTTCAGCCAGTCGGAGGGCCAGAGAAGCAGATCGGCCCGGCGCAACGCCCGTGCCTCGGCCCGCTCGATCCAGGGGTCGAGCCGCCGTGACATCGACCAATAGGACCCGAAGGCCTGCCCCACGCGCGAGCGCTTGTAGGTCATGTGCGTGGCATCCGAAGTGAAAGCGCAGACCATCCCCGGCGGCACCCGCAGCCCCGCCAGCGATTGCAGCGAATAGGCGCAGAAAAGAACATCCGCCCCGCTTTGCACCAGCTCGCGCCGGAGGCCGCGCGCGATCAGCGGCGCCAACGCCAGATGCGCGCGCCAGCGCAGGCGCATGTTGTACCGCTCCGGCAGGGCCAGGATCGCGCGGCGGGCAGGTTCGGCGGCGTGCCAATGGCTGGAGAGCAGCTGCACCTCGCCGGCGTGGCGCCGCAGCGCGTCGTAGATGCGGGCGTTCCCGCCCGAGTACATTTCGCGATCCAGCGGGCTGAAGTCGCTGAGGTAGGCAATGCGCAGGGGCGCGGCATCCGGCATGGGCTGGCTTTCTTTCGTCATCGGCCCACCGGGGCCCCCGCGGCCATTCTTGCAGGGCACAAGCGGGCGGCGCAACCGCCCCCGGAGGGGGAGGGCATGGGCAAATTTCTTGCGCGGCGCCCCGCCCCTTCGCATCATGGAGGCCTCAGCCAAGGGAGGGGTCGATGCGATCGTTAACCAAGTTGGCCATCGCGGCGCTGGCCGCCACGGCGGCCGCCACCGCCGCGACCGCCCAGCAAAAGACCTTCGAGGACGTCGAAAGCTCCGTCAAAGCCCAGGTCGCCGAGATCGAGCGGTTCCAGCTTCTGCTGCAGAACCCCGATGCGCGCGCGCAATATGCCGCGGTCGAGCAGATGCTTGCCCTCGAAGACCCCGCGCTGCAGCGCATCGCCAAGGAACATGCGCTTTTCTCCTCCAACCCGGCGATCCGCGAGGTGGCGATCAAGGCGATCCTCGACAGCGGGCCAACCCTGCGGATGCAGGTGGCGACGCAAGGCGACGCCACGCAGACGCTGGAGTGGCTTTACCGCGCGGGCGGCTCGCACGATGGCACCTCCGGCACCGTGCTGGTGCAGGTGCGCGAGCCCGTGGCCGAGGATTGCTGGGGCAAGACGAACTGGTGCCAGTTCCGCCACGTCGGCGACAGCCTGCAATTCTCCAGCGCGGTGCCCAACATGCCCGTGCGCGGCGTCCTGGCCCTGGAAAGCGACGGCGTACTGCGCGGCATTCTGAACTACCAGGGAGAGCGCGCGATCGCCTCGATCGACCTCAAGGAATAGCCCCGCAACTGCTATTCCCAGTGCAAAGCGTCGAGGCGCAGCGGACGGTCGGGAAACCAGACGCTCTCGATGCGCACCTTGATCCGGCGGGCCATCTGCCCGCCGGTTTGCACTTCAAGCTGCCCGGCGGGCGTCATGTCGGGCGCGCCGATGGGGCGCCAGTAGGGCTGGCCCGGCGGGCCGATATCGAACGCCAGGGTGATGCGCTGCGGCGGGGTGAAGGGCCCCTCCGGTGCCTCCGTGTCGGTGGACAACAGCAGCCGATGCACCGCGACCGGCGCCTTGTCGGAGAGGGCGAGTTCGAACTCGATGGGGGCCCCGGTCCAGGCGGTCACCCAGGGCGCGGCGAGGGCGCCCCCCTCCAGGGCCGTCACGGCGCCCGCGCCGGGGGTAAAGGCCTCGATCCTGTAGCGCTCGCCCCCCGCGCGCGCCGGCGCCGCGTCGAGATGGGGCGAGAGGAGGCGCGCCAGCTCGTCCGCGCGCAGGAACGAGGCTTCGCGGGTGGAACCGGCATCGATGGCGATCCCGGCGATCTGCCCGCCCAGCGTCAGCACCGCGCCGCTGGTGCCCTGGCGAAACTCCTCCAGCGCCAGCCCCTCTGTCAGGCGCACGAAGATGAACCGCCCGGTAATCTTGCTGACCTCCACCTCCAGCCGGTCGGTCAGCTTGCCGCCCAGCTGCACCAGGCGCACCACCCCGCGTTGCTGCATGAACAGATGCGGCCCCAGATCGCGCTGCAAGACCGCCCAGGGCACCTGGCAGCGGGCGGCGATATCCCCCTCGACATGCGCAAGGGCCAGGTCCGCTTCCGGGTGACGCAGGAAAACCGTGGCCGACCCGCGCGTCCGCGGAAGCGCCGTCGACAACGCCAGGCGGTCCGCCAGGGCGACGTGTTTCGGCATGGCGGCAAAGCAGTTGCCCCGGTGGACGAACAGCAGCGCGAAGCCCGTATCGTCGCCCACCATCGCGACATCCGCCGCGCGCGCGGGCGCCGGCGAAAGCAACAGGAAAAGGGCCAGGAAGAAGATTCTTCGCATGATCCGGGGAATCGCTTAGCCTTGTCGCGTCAAAGTGTAGAGGGAATCGGCCGATGCGTCTTGCGGTACATCCGGGCGCCCTTCTGGCCCTGCTGCTGGCGGCCCCGGCCGCGCTGGCGGATGACCCCTACCCGCGCATCCCCGCCACCGGCACACAGTACCTGGAAGGGGACCGCACGCAAATTTCCAGCCGCGCCTGGCTGCGCGGTGCCCACCTGGAGGGTGGCGGCGACGTGGCGACCCGGCCGCAGCTCACCGCCTTTCTGCCGGGCGAGTGGAAGGATTTCTGCGCCCGGTTCACGCTGGTGTCGGGCCGGCTGATCACGGTCTCCGATTTCAAGGCGCCGGCCGGGTGGACGGGCGCGCGGGCCCTGCTCGACATGGACCTGACCGAGGAGGTCGGCGCCGTCGTTGCCGCCACCACGGCGCGCGACAGCGGCGTGACGATCGAGAACCGCGCCTGCGACGCGATGGGCAGCGAGGAGGAGCTGGTGTATTCCGCCGGCTTCTGGAACAGCGACCTGGGCCCCGGCGATGCCCCGCCCCGCATGGTGCTGAACCTCAACATCTCCCGCGCGGACGAGCTGGTGACAGCGGCAACCCTTTACCCGGGGCTGGCGGGAACCGCAGCGCCGCAAAGGGCGGAGGTCAGCTGCGTACGTCTCGACAGCACGGCAACGCTGAGCTTCAACTACCAGTGCACCGCGGATCTTCTGGGCCACGCCTCCGGCCGGCTGCACTTCGAATACCAAAGGCTCTACGCCGGTGAGTTAAGCGATCCGCGCGCCGCGACGATCATCTTCGGCATGTGATGAATTTCCTGATCGCCCGCGCCCTGCAGTTGCTGCAGCCCAATCCGGTCGCGACCGGTCTGGCTTGGGCGGCAAGGGCGGCGCTGATCGCCCTTTGCGCCTTCGTCGCCCTTTTCTACCTGCGCGAGCGGGCCAACTCGCTGACCGTCGCCGCGACGACCGAGTACCTGGAGGTAACGCTCGCCTCCGGGGACGAGCCGCTGAATATCTGGGAGCTGCACGGCATCACCCTTTGCCTGCGCAAAGATGCCGCGGATGCCCCCGCGGCGGACAGAACCTGCGGCAACCCGGAGTTCTACGTGGCAAAGTCCCCCGAGGAAGCCAGCCTGCGCTGGCCGCCCGCCACGCGGTTGATCTTCCGCTCGGGAAGACCGGGTCATCTGGAGGTTCTGGCAGCGAGCCTTGGTGAGACCGGGGAAGCCGTCGCCTCCGACGGCTCCACCATCGCACCCGGCACGCGCCTACTGGTCGACTGGGCGCGGATCGAACAGGGCGGCGGGTTGAAGCTGCGGGGCGAGCCGGTGATCGGGGAGCGGACGGAGCTGGCCAACAGCACGCATTTCCTGAAGACCGGGACCTACCGCATCTACGAAAAGCTGCCCCGGCACCCCAGCGGCGTTCCCGTTGCGCAGGGTGAATTTGTCGCCGGCGACCAGGTCAGCTTCGTTCATCGCGGAACCGACCCGGGCCCGGTGAATGCCTATGTTCTGGTCACCCGCGGCCGTTTTTCGGGCCCGCGGTTCGACACCGTCGTCACGACACCGGAGGGTTTCACACGCCTCCAGGTCAGCCGATTGGGCGGCGATCCCCAGCAGATCCGCGCGACGGAGGGCGACCGCATCCGCACCCATGCCTTCTGGGCGGCGGCGATCGCCCTGCTGGGCTTTCTCGGCGCTTCCCTGGGCATCGCGAACCACCTCCTGCCGAAACCCAAGAATACCGGAGGTTAGCCTTTTAGCCCTCCGGCGGCCCGATCCAGAAGTAGGGGTTGTAGGCGACTTCCCAGAGGTGCCCGTCGGGGTCGGCGAAATAGCCGTGATACCCGCCCCAATCGGCGCGGGTGGCGGCCTTTACCAGCGTCGCGCCCGCTGCGTCCGCTGCTTTCAGCGTTGCGTCCACCTCAGCCTCCGAGGCGACGTTGTGCGCCAGGTTGAAGCCGGCGTACCCCGTGCCCTCCGCCGGGACCCCGGCATCGGCGGCCAACGCCGCGCGCTCGCTCAGGCTCAGCCAGGTGCCGTTCAGCTTGAAAAAGACGACCGAGGGCGGGGAGTCGATGGCCGGCAGGCCAA
>JBPEXR010000026.1:0-2629 GCA_052031355.1 Paracoccaceae bacterium | reverse complement strand
GCCTGGTGGGGGTGGGCGTTGGTCTCGGTCGGGGCGCCGTGGGTGGCCCAGCGGGTGTGGCCGATACCGGCCTTGCCGCGCAGGGGCGCATGCACCAGCGCGTCCGAAAGGTTCACCAGCTTGCCCACGGCGCGCCGCCGCTCCAGCCGGCCCTCGTTCAGCGTCGCGATGCCGGCGCTGTCGTAGCCGCGATATTCAAGCCGCTTGAGGGCCTCGACCAGCAGCGGGGCCGCCTCGTGATTGCCCAGTACACCTACGATTCCACACATCAGCCTGCCTCGTCTTGTTTGCGCCGCGCCGCCTTGGAGCGCAGCATTTCCATCAGTTTCCGGCCCAGGCCGGGCTTGTTGACCTGCCGTGCGCGGGCCAGGGCCATCGCGCCCTCGGGCACGTCTTCGGTGATGACCGAGCCGGCCCCGGTGACCGCGCCGGCGCCCAGCGACACCGGCGCCACCAGCAGCGTCGAGGAGCCGACGAATGCGCCGTCGCCGATCACCGTGCGGTGCTTGGAGACACCGTCGTAGTTGCAGGTCACCGTGCCGGCGCCCAGGTTGGCGCGTTTGCCCAGGTCCGTATCGCCGACATAGGTCAGATGGTTCACCTTGGCGCCTTCGTCGATGATGGAGTTCTTGATTTCGACGAAATTGCCGATCTTCACGTTCTCGGCCAGCTCGGCGCCGGGGCGCAGGCGGGCGAAGGGGCCAACCTCGGCGCCGCGGGCGATGTGGCAGCCCTCGAAATGGCTGAAGGCGCGCAACCGGGCGCCGCTTTCCACCGTCACGCCGGGGCCGAAGACGACGTTGGGCTCGATCACCGCGTCGCGGCCGATCACCGTGTCATGCGACAGGTAAACCGTCTCGGGGGCCTGCAGGGTGACGCCCAGCTCCATCAGCTCGGCCCGGGCGCGGGCCTGGAAGGCGGCCTCGGCGCGGGCCAGATCGGCGCGGGAGTTGACGCCCAGCGTCTCCGCCTCGTCGCAGGCGATGGCGGTGACCGGGCGGCCGGCCTTGCGCGCCAGGGCGACGATGTCCGTCAGGTAGTATTCGCCGCTGGCGTTGTTGTTGTCGACCTCGGCCGCCAGCGCGAATAGCTGGCCCGCATCGGCGCAGATGACGCCCGAGTTGCAGAAGGTCACCGCGCGCTCTTCCTCGGTGGCGTCCTTGTATTCGACGATCCGCTCCAGCGTGCCGCCCTGCATCAGAAGCCGGCCGTAGCGGGCCGGGTCGGCGGCGTCGAAGCCCAGCACGACGATATCGGCCTCACGCCGTGCCTCGACCATGCGCGCCAGCGTCTCGGGGCGGATGAAGGGCGTGTCGCCGTAAAGCACGATGACATCGCCCTCGAACCCCTCCAGCGCGTGGCGGGCCTGCAGCACCGCGTGGGCGGTGCCCAGACGCTCGGCCTGTTCGGCGACTTCCGCGCCGGGGTGGATCTCCTCCAGCGCGGCGCCGACGGCGGCGCCCTCGTGCCCGGTCACCACCACGACGCGCGCCGGCTCCAGCTCGGCGGCCGAGGCCAGGGCATGGGCCAGAAGCGGCGCGCCGGCGACCTCGTGCAGCACCTTGGGGCGGTCGGATTGCATGCGCGTGCCCTGGCCGGCGGCCAGGACGATCAGAGCCGTGGGCATGGAATTTCCTTTGCTTTGCGTTGGCTTCGTTTTATCGGTCTGGGGGGCGGCTGCAAGGCGGATGCCCTTCAACTAAGGTTGCGGCGTGTGACAGCCAGCGCCGGGGCAGAAAAGGGCAGGGCATGGGCACCATCGTCTTCGATCTCGACGGAACGCTGGCCGACACCAGCGGCGATCTGATCGCCGCGGCGAACGCCTGTTTCACCGACATCGGCGCGGGGCCGCAGCTGGACCCGGCGCGCGATGCGGGCACCGCCTTTCACGGCGGGCGCGCCATGCTGAAGCTGGGCATGGCCCGGCTGGGGCGCGAGGGCGCCGCCGCCGAGGCCGAGATCGAGCGTCTCTATCCGCAGCTGCTGGAATGCTACCGCGCCGCCATCGACGTGCACACGCGCCTCTACCCCGGCGCGATGGAGGCGGTGGCCCGCCTCAAGGCGCGCGGCCGGCGGGTGGCGATCTGCACCAACAAGCCCGAGGCGCTGGCCGAGCTGCTGCTGGTCCGCCTGGGCGTGCGGGCCGAGTTTGCCGCCGTCGTGGGCGCCGACACGCTGCCGGTGCGCAAGCCCGATCCCGCGCCCTTCAACGAGGCGGTGCGCCGCGCCGGCGGCGACGCCGGCCCGGCCTGCCTGGTGGGTGACACGGTGACCGACCGCGAGACCGCGCGCGCCGCCGGGGTGCCCTGCATCCTGGTGACCTTCGGCCCTGCCGGCCGCGGCGTGGCCGACCTTGATCCCGAGGCGTTGCTCGACGCCTTCGACGGTTTGCCCGACCTGGTCGAGGACCTTTTCGCCGCCGCCGGCTAAGCCCTGCCGGCCTTCTGCCTAACCGCCTCCCGGTGCGGGCCGCCCGGCGCCACCGCGTCCTGATCCGTGCCTGGCGATGGGCGCGGCGCCATCCCGCTTGACCCGAATCTGCCCCCTGGGGTAGTGATTTGAACAACTGTTCAATAAAGGAGGCCGCCGCATGTTCATGGCGACGATGAACTTCGACCTCGGCGAGGAC
>JBPEXR010000259.1:0-13244 GCA_052031355.1 Paracoccaceae bacterium | reverse complement strand
CGGGCCGGGCTTCCAGTTCCAGCACCTGCAGGCCGGCACCCGAAAGCGCCCGGGCGAGCGCGGCCAGAACCTCGGTCGCGATGCCGCGGCGCCGAACCGGGGGGCGGACGAAAATCTCGTCGATGGCGCCGGTCATGCCGCCGAAGGCCACCGACCAGCCGAAGGTGACGATGACATAGCCCACCGGCGCGCGGGCCGGGCCGACGAGGTAGGCCGCCCCGAGGGGCGAGCCCTCCAGCAGCGGCTCCAGCGCGGCGCGGCGCTGCGCGGGGTCCTGCTGCACGCCCGTCTCGGCGTGGAAATCCGCGCAGAGCGCGCAGAGCTTGTCGATGTCGTCAGGCTTGGCGAGGTGCAGGGCTGCGCTCATCGGGGCCTCTCGGGGTCGGATGTGGATGCGGGGGCGGAGGCGAGGGGCGTGCCGGGCCGGCGCCGGTTGGATGCGCCCGGGGCGGGCCGGGCGCGGTCAGCCTGTCACAGGCGCGCGGCGCTCACAACCGGGCCAGCCGTTCGGTCAGCAGCGCGAAGAAGCCGTCGGCGTCGAGATCGCCGATGAAAAGCGCGTTGGGTGCGCGGTCGGTGACACGCCACCAGTCGGCGACGGTCATGCCCAGCGTCAGCTCGGACTGCGTCTCGATCTCGACGTTGATGTGCCGCCCCGAGAAGAGCTGCGGCCGGATCAGGTAGGCGGTGACGCAAGGATCGTGCAGCGGCGCCCCGGCCGAGCCGTACTTCTCCTTGTCGAACCGCTCGAAGAAATCGGTCATCTCGGCCACCGCGACGCCGACGCGCGTGCCAAGGGCGCGGAAGGCGTCGTTGCGCGGCTGGGTGACCAGCGCCTTGTGCGTGACATCCAGCGGCATCACCACGATGGGCGCGCCGCATTTGAAAACGATGTCAGCGGCTTGCGGGTCGACGTAGATGTTGAACTCGGCCGCCGGCGTGATGTTGCCACCCTCGAAGTACCCGCCGCCCATCAGGACGATCTCGGCGATTTTCGGCGCGATGTCGGGGGCCTTCTGAAGGGCGGTGGCGATATTGGTCAGCGGTCCCAGCGGGCACAGGGTGATGCTTCCCGCGGGCGCCGCGCGCAGGCTGTCGATGATGAAGTCGACGGCGTGGCCCTCGGCCAGCGGCATCGTCGGCTCGGGCAGGTCGGGGCCGTCGAGGCCGGTCTTGCCGTGCACGTGTTCGGCGGTCACCAGGTCGCGCCCCAACGGGCGGTCGCAGCCGGCGTAGACCGGAATGTCGGTGCGGCCGGCCAGCTCGCAGACGATACGGGCGTTGCGGGCCGTCAGCTCCAGCGGGACGTTGCCGGCCACCGCCGTGATGCCCAGCACCTCGATCTCCTCGGGGCTGGCGAGGGCCAGCAGGATGGCGACCGCGTCGTCCTGCCCGGGGTCGGTGTCGATGATGATCTTGCGCGGGGCCGTCATGCGCCTCTCCTGCCGTTGGTCTTGCTTTGCGCGGACCATGCGGCGGCTTGGCGCGATTGTCCATCCGTGCCGCCTGGCAATTCACCGGACGGCACGGAAAGCGGTGCGGAGGGCGACGCCGCGGGCGGTGGGGGGCGGCCGATCAGCCCTCGCGCAGGCGGAACCGCTGGACTTTGCCGGTCTGCGTCTTGGGCAGCGCGTCGGTGAAGACGACCGAGCGGGGGTACTTGTAGGGCGCGATGGTGGATTTGACGAAATCCTGCAGCTTCTTGACGGTCGCATCGTTCGCCGGCACACCCTCGGCCAGGACCACATGCGCCTGCACGATCGAGCCGCGCTCGCTGTCGGGCACACCGATCACCGCGCATTCCAGCACGTCGTCATGGGCCAGCAGCGCGGCCTCCACCTCCGGCCCGGCGATGTTGTAGCCGGAGGAGATGATCATGTCGTCGTTGCGCGCGGCGAAGTGGAAATAGCCCTGCTCGTCCATCACGAAGGTGTCGCCGGTGATGTTCCAGCCGTCCTGCACGTAGACGCGCTGGCGATCGTCGGCCAGGTAGCGGCAGCCGGTGGGCCCGCGCACGGCCAGCCGGCCGGGCTCGCCCACGGGCACGTCGCGCCCTTCGTCGTCGACCAGCTTCGCCTCGTAGCCGGTGACCGGGCGGCCGGTGCAGGCGGGCTGGGCATCGCCCAGGCGGTTGGAGATGAAGATGTGCAGCATCTCCGTCGCGCCGATCCCGTCGAGCATGGGCTTGCCGGTGCGGCGGCGCCATTCCTCGAAGACCGGGGCGGGCAGGGTCTCGCCGGCGGAGACGGCGCAGCGCAGGCTCGACAGGTCGGCCCCGTCCTCCATCGCGCGCATCATCGCCAGGTAGGCGGTGGGCGCGGTGAAGCAGATCGTGGCGCGGTACCGCTCGATGATCTCGATCAGGTTGGGGGGCGAGGCGGTCTCCAGCAGCACCGCGCAGGCGCCGAAGCGCAGCGGGAAGACCGCCAGCCCGCCCAGGCCGAAGGTGAAGGCCAGCGGCGGCGAGCCGACGAAGACATCCTCGGGGGTGACGCTCAGGACCTCGCGCGCGTAGCCGTCGGCGATGATCAGGATGTCGCGGTGGAAGTGCATGGTCGCCTTGGGCTGCCCGGTGGTGCCCGAGGTGAAGCCCAGCAGCGCCACGTCGTCGCGCCCGGTCTTCACCGCCTCGAACTGCACCGGCTTGGCCAGCGCCGCGCGGTCCAGCTCGGCGTCGTGGTTGGCGGTGCCGTCGAAGCCGACGACCTTGTTCAGCGTGCGGCTGTCCTTGGCGCAGGTGACCATGTCGTCCATCAGCCGCGTGTCGCAGAGCGCCAGGCTGACCTCCGCCTTGTCGACGATCTGGCCCAGTTCGCGCGCGCGCAGCATCGGCATGGTGTTGACGACCACCGCGCCGGCCTTGGTGGCCGCCAGCCAGCAGGCGACCATCGCCGGGTTGTTGGCCGAGCGGATCAGCACCCGGTGGCCGGGGCGCACGCCGTAATCCTCGACCAGCGCGCGGGCCAGGCGGTTGGTCCAGTCCGTCAGTTCCTTGTAGGTGCGGCGGCGGCCGTTGCCGACCAGCGCGGTGTGATCGCCGAAGCCCTTCTCGACCATGGCGTCGGTCAGCTCGACCCCGACGTTCAGCCATTCGGGGTAGTCGAAACCGTCGAGCTTGAACGCGGGCCATTGGTCCTGCGGGGGCAGGTTGTCGCGTGCGAATGTATCTTCGTGTCCGCTGGGTCCCAGCATCTTTCCCTCCCTCAACTCGCGCCGGTCAGCCGGTCTGGGTCTGCCGCGCGATGATCACTTTCTGCACGTCGCTGGCGCCTTCGTAGATCCGCAGGGCGCGGATCTCGCGGTAGAGGCTTTCGACGATATGGCCCGAGCGCACGCCGTCGCCGCCGTGCAGCTGGACCGCCGCGTCGATCACCTTCTGCGCGGTCTCGGTGGCGTGCAGCTTGGCCATGGCCGCCTCGCGGCTGACGCGGGGCGCGCCCATGTCCTTGGTCCAGGCGGCGCGGTAGATCAGCAGCGCCGAGGCGTCGATCCCCAGCGCCATGTCGGCGATATGCCCCTGCACCATCTGCAGATCGAAAAGCGGCGCGCCGAAAAGCTTGCGCTCGGCGCTGCGCTTCAG
This sequence comes from Paracoccaceae bacterium, assembly GCA_052031355.1. GTDB lineage: Bacteria > Pseudomonadota > Alphaproteobacteria > Rhodobacterales > Rhodobacteraceae > JBPEXR01. The sequence continues at coordinate 9,664 of JBPEXR010000259.1, read as the reverse complement.
GCTTTCGTCCAGCGCCCGGCGCGCGAAACCCAGCGCCGCCGCGCCCACGGTCGAGCGGAAGACGTCGAGCACCGACATCGACACGCGGAAGCCGGCGCCCGGATCGCCGATCAGCGCATCGGCAGGCAGCCGCATGTCCTTGAATTCCAGCGTCGCCAGCGGGTGCGGCGCGATGGTGTCCAGCCGCTCGGCGATCTCCAGCCCCGGGGTGTCCGCCGGCACCAGGAAGGCCGACAGGCCCTTGGCGCCCGGCGCCTCGCCGGTGCGGGCGAAGACGGTGTAGAGATCCGCGATCCCGCCGTTGGAGATCCAGGTCTTGGCGCCGTTCAGCACCCATTCGTCGCCCTCGCGCCGGGCCTCGGTCGTCAGGTTGGCCACGTCCGAGCCGGACGCAGGTTCGGTCAGCGCGAAGGCCGAGATCGCTTCGCCGGCGCGGGTCTTCTCCAGCCAGGCGCGCTGCGCCGGGGTGCCGAACAGGGTGACGGCGCCCATCCCCAGGCCCTGCATCGCGAAGGCGAAATCGGCCAGCCCGTCGTGGCGCGCCAGCGTCTCGCGGATCAGGCAGAGCGAGCGCACGTCAAGGCTTTCGCCCTCCGCCGCGCCGGAATGGCGCAGAAAGCCCGCCGCGCCCAGGTCGCGCACCAGCCCGCGGCAGGCCGCGTCGACGTCCGAATGGTCGGCCGGCAGGTGCTTGGCGGCCCAGTCCTCCAGCGCCTGCGACAGCTCGCGGTGGCGGTCCTCGAAGAACGGCCAGTCCAGGAAACTCTTGTCGGCCATCGGCCTCTCCCCCTTGTTGCGCGCGGGCGCGCGGCGTCTCAGTTGCCCTCGAAGACGGGCTTTTCCTTGGCGACGAAGGCGCGGTAGGCGCGTTCGAAATCGCGGGTCTGCATGCAGATCGCCTGCGATTGCGCCTCGGCCTCGATCGCCTGGTCAAGGCCCATGTTCCATTCCTGGTTGATCTGGGTCTTGGTGATCCCGTGCGCGAAGGTCGGGCCGGCGGCGATGCGGCGGGCCAGCTTCTGGGCTTCCTCCTCCAGCGTCTCGGCCGGGTGCAGGGCGTTGAAGAAGCCCCAGGCCGCGCCTTCCTCGCCGCTCATCGCGCGGCCGGTGTAGAGCAGCTCGGCCGCGCGGCCCTGGCCGATGATGCGCGGCAGCATGGCGCAGGCCCCCATGTCGCAGCCCGCAAGGCCGACGCGGGTAAACAGGAAGGCGGTCTTCGCCTCCGCCGTGCCCAGCCGCAGGTCCGAGGCCATGGCGATGATCGCCCCGGCGCCCACGCAGACGCCATCGACCGCCGCGACGATGGGCTTGGTGCAATGGATCATCGCCTTGACCAGATCGCCCGTCATGCGGGTGAAGGCGAGCAGTTCCTTCATGTCCATGTCGACCAGCGGGCCGATGATGTCGTGCACGTCGCCGCCCGAGCAGAAGTTGCCCTGGTTCGAGGCAAAGACCACCACGTCCACGTCGCGCGCATAGGGCAGGGCGCGGAAGGTGTCGCGCAGTTCGGCGTAGCTGTCGAAGGTCAGCGGGTTCTTGCGCTCCGGCCGGTTCAGCCGGACGGTCGCCACGCGGTCGGTGACCGACCATTCGAAGTGCTCGGGCTTCAGGTTCGCCATGTCGCGCAGGTGCATCAGCTTTTCTCCCCTAGCCGGGCCAGCAGGCGCACCAGCACCTCCAGCTCCTCGGCGTCGTAAGTGTCCAGAATTTCGTCGATCCAGGCCTCGTGCGCCGCGGCCATCTCGGCAAAGCGGGCGCGGCCGGCCTCGGTCAGTTGCACGCGCATGGCGCGGCGGTCGCCCTCCACCGCCAGGCGCGAGACGAGGTCTTCGCCCACCAGCCGTTCGATGATGCCAGTGACATTGCCGTTCGAGACCTTCAGCATGGCCGAAAGATCGCTCATCCGCAGCCCCTCGGGCCGCCGGGCGAGGGCGGCCATCACGTCGAAGCGGGGCAGGGTGGAGCCATAGGCCGCGCGCATCTTCTCGCGCAGCACGGATTCGATGCGCCGGTTGGCGTGCAGCAGCCGCAGCCAGAGGCGAAGCCGCTGCTTGGAGAGGGGCGAGACCGGGTCGGTCACCACGGGCTGCAGATCGCCGCTCATACCTCGCCCCCCGAGATGGAGATCGCCTGACCGGTGATCCCTTCCGAGCCGGGCCCGCAAAGCCACAGCGCGGCCTGGGTCACCTCCGCCGGCTGGATCAGGCGCTTCTGCGGGCTGGAGGCGGCCAGCTGGGCGCGGGCGTCGGCCTCGCTCATCCCCGTCTTCTCGACGATGTTGGCGACCGAGCGGTCGGTCATCTCCGTCTCAAGGAAACCGGGACAGAGGGCGTTGACCGTCAGCGGCTTGCGGGCGCATTCCAGCGCCAGGCTGCGCACCAGCCCGATGACGCCGTGTTTCGCGGCGCTATAGGCGGTGACATAGGGATAGCCTTTCAGCCCGGCGGTCGAGGCGACGGCGATCAGCCGCGCGCCCGGCCGGCCGGAGACCGCGGCCAGCCCGCCCTGGAGCGTGTGAAAGACCCCCGTCAGGTTGACGTCGATCATCTGCTGCCACAGCGCGGCTTCCGTCTTGGCGAAGGGCGCGCTTTGCGCCGCGCCGGCGTTGGCGACGACGATGTCGAGGGGGCCAGCCGCCTCGAACATCGCGGCGACCGAGGCCGCGTCGGTCACGTCCGCCGTCACCGGATGGATCGCCTCGGAGGTGGCGGCCACGGCCTCCAGCGCCTCCATGCGGCGGCCGGAAATCCAGACCTCGGCCCCCTCGGCGGCGAAGCTGCGGGCCATGTCGGCCCCCAGCCCGGCGCCGCCGCCGGTGATCAGCGCGCGTTTGCCTTCCAGCCGCATCAGACCTTGATCCCGATGCCTTCGCCGCGTTCGGCAAGGCGCTGCATCTGGTCGCGGCCCGGCAGGTAGGGGTCGGGCCAGCGTTCGTCGGAATCGCCCAGGGCCGCGGCGGCGTGCAGCGTCCAGTAGGGGTCGGCCAGGTGGGGCCGTGCCAGGCACACGAGGTCGGCGCGTCCCGCCATCAGGATCGAGTTGACGTGATCAGGCTCGTAGATGTTGCCCACCGCCATGGTCGGCTTGTTCAGATCGTTGCGGATACGGTCCGAGAAGGGCGTCTGGAACATGCGCCCGTAGACCGGCTTGGCCTCGATCGAGGTCTGGCCCGCGGAGACGTCGACGATATCGACGCCCGCCTCGTAGAACATCCGCGCGATCTCGACCGCCTCGTCGGGCTCGATCCCGGCATCCTGCACCCAGTCGTTGGCCGAGATACGCACCGACATCGGCTTGTCCTCGGGCCAGGCGGCACGCATGGCGCGGAAGACCTCCAGCGGGTAGCGCATGCGGTTCTCCAGGCTGCCGCCGTATTCGTCGGTGCGGTTGTTCGACACCGGCGAGATGAAGGAGGACAGAAGGTAGCCGTGCGCGGCGTGCATCTCCACCATGTCGAAGCCGGCGCGCTGCGCCATCTCGGTGGAGGCGACGAACTGGTCGCGCACCATGTCCATGTCCTCGCGCGACATCTCCTTCGGTTTCTCGTTGCGGTCCGACCAGGGGATCGGCGAGGCGGAAAGCAGCGGCCAGTTGCCCTCCGGCAGGGGGGCGTCCATCTCCTCCCAGCCCAGCTGGGTGGAACCCTTGCGCCCCGAATGGCCGATCTGCATGCAGAGCTTGGCGTCGGTCTCGGCGTGCACGAAGCGGGTCAGGCGGCGCCAGGCTTCCTCGTGCTCGGGGGCGTAAAGGCCCGGGCAGCCGGGGGTGATGCGCCCCTCGGGCGAGACGCAGGTCATCTCGACGTACACCAGGCCCGCGCCGCCCTTGGCGCGTTCCGCGTAATGGGTGAAGTGCCAGTCGGTCGGGCAGCCGTCCACCGCCTTGTACTGCGCCATGGGCGAGACGACGACGCGGTTCTTCAGCTCCATCTCGCGCAGGCGGAAGGGGGCGAACATGGGCGCGCGGTGACGGTTCGAGCCGGCCTGCTTCTGGAACCACATCTCGGCCGATTTCAGCCATTCGGGGTCGCGCAGGCGCAGGTTCTCGTGGCTGATCCGCTGCGAGCGGGTGAGCAGCGAGTAGTTGAACTGCACCGGGTCGAGGTCGAGGTAGCGCTCAACCTGCTCGAACCATTCGGTGGAGTTGCGGGCCGCCGACTGCAGGCGCAGCACGTCGAGGCGGCGGTCCTCCTGGTAGCGGCGGAAGGCCTCGCTCATGTCGTCGCATTCGGTCAGCAGGTCGGCCAGCGAGATCGCCGATTCCAGCGCCAGCTTGGTGCCCGAGCCGATCGAGAAATGCGCCGTGGCCGAGGCGTCGCCCAGCAGCACGACGTTCTTGTAGTGCCACTTCTCGCACAGCACGCGGTTGAAGTTCAGCCAGGCCGAACCGCGCAGGTGCTTCATGTTGGAGATCAGCTCGTGCCCGCCGAGGTGATCCTTGAAAATCTCCTCGCAGACGCGGGAGTTCTCGTCCTGGCTCATCTCGCCGAAGCCCCAGGCGTCCCAGGTCTTCTGGCTGCATTCGACGATGAAGGTCGCGGTGTCCTTGTCGAACTGGTAGGCATGCGCCCAGACCCAGCCGTGCTTGGTCTTCTCGAAGATGAAGGTGAAGGCGTCGTCGAACTTGGCGTGGGTGCCCAGCCAGACGAACTTGCAGGCGCGGGTGTCGATCTCGGGCTTGAAATGCTCGGCGAAATGCGTGCGCGTGCGGCTGTTGATGCCATCGGCGGCCACGACCAGGTCGTATTCCTGCATGAAGCGCTCGATGTCGCCGTCCTCGAACTCCTGCTCGAAGCGCATGTCGACGCCCAGCTCGCGCGCCCGTTCCTGCAAGAGCAGCAGCATCTTGTGCCGGCCAAGGCCGCAGAAGCCATGCCCGGTGGAGACGGTGCGCACCCCGTCGTGCACCACCGCGATATCGTCCCAGTAGGCGAAATGCTCGCGAATCCGCTCGGAGGAGACGGGATCGTTTTCCTTGAGGTTGTCGAGCGTCTCGTCCGACAGCACGACGCCCCAGCCGAAGGTGTCGTCCGGGCGATTGCGCTCCAGCACGGTGATCGAATGTTCTGGATTGCGCAGCTTCATGCTGATGGCAAAGTAGAGGCCCGCGGGCCCCGCGCCGAGGCAGAGGATGTTCACGCCGTGCCCTCCCGGATTGAATGCGTTCGGGAAAATATAGGCACCGGTCCGGCGTTATTTCAAGTGTGAAATTTTATGCTTGAAATAGTTTTCGCCTATGGCATTCTGTCGCCAGTTTCGCGGAGGGACCCATGCCGGCCCATGAATCGAAAACGCAGGTGATGTTCCAGCATTGCGATCCCGCGGGGATCGTCTTCTACCCGCGGTATTTCGAGATGGTGAATGCCCTGGTCGAGGGCTGGTTCGACCGCGAGCTGGGCTGGTCCTTCGCGCAGATGCACGGCCGCGACGGGCTGGGCGTGCCCACCGGGCGCATCTCGGCCGAGTTCAGCGCCCCGGCGCGCCTGGGCGAATGGCTGGACTGGACCCTGGCCGTGACCCGCGTCGGCACCTCCAGCGCGGAGCTGCGCATCCGCGCCCGCGGCGCCGAGGACGGCGCGCCCAAGCTGGAGGCGGGCGTGACGCTGGTCTGCGTTTCGCTGTCGGAAATGAAATCCCGCGCCTGGCCCGAGGCCATCCGCGCAAAATTTGCCCAATATCAGGAGTAACGCCGCATGAGCACGATCACCGTTCACCCCGAGGGATGGAAGCCCGCCAAGGGCTATGCCAACGGCATGATCGGCGAGGGCCGGGTGCTGTTCGTCGGCGGCCAGATCGGCTGGACGGCCGAGCAGGTCTTCGAGGCGAAGGATTTCCTGGGCCAGTGCGAGCAGGCGCTGAAGAACATCCGCGCCGTGGTCGAGGAGGCCGGCGGCAAGATCGAGGACATCACCCGCATGACCTGGTTCGTCACCGACAAGACGACCTACGTCGAGAACCAGCGCGAAATGGGCCGCGTCTACCGCTCGGTGATGGGCTATCACTTCCCCGCCATGACCATGGTCGTGGTGGCAGGCCTCGTGGAGGACGAGGCCCTGGTCGAGATCGAGGCCACCGCCGTTCTGTCTTGACGGATGGCCCGGCGGCCCCGAATGATGCTGCCGGGCGTTTCAGAAAAAACGACTAAAAATCAATCAGGGAGAGGATAAAATGAAAGCACTCAAAACACTCGCCGCCGGCGTCTGCGCCATGGCCCTGGCGGCCGCCGCGCAGGCCGAGCCGGTGAAGGTGGGCATGATCACCACGCTGTCCGGCGGCGGCGCGGGCCTGGGCATCGACGTGCGCGACGGCTTCATGCTGGCGGTCAAGCAGGCCAACAACCCCGACCTGGAAGTCGTGATCGAGGACGACCAGCGCAAGCCCGAAATCGCGGTGCAGCTGGCCGACGAGATGATCCAGTCCGAGAAGGTCGACGTGCTGACCGGTATCATCTGGTCGAACCTTGCGATGGCGGTGGTCCCGGCGGCGCTGGCGCAGGGCAAGTTCTACCTCTCGCCCAACGCCGGCCCCTCGCAGCTGGCCGGGCAGGGCTGCCACCAGAACTACTTCAACGTCGCCTGGCAGAACGACAACCTGCGCGAGGCCGCCGGCGCCTACGCCAATGACGCGGGCCTGCAGAACAGCTTCATCCTGGCGCCGAACTACCCGGCGGGCCAGGACGCGCTGACCGGCTACAAGCGCATGTACAAGGGCGAGCTGGCGGGCGAGGTCTACACCAAGCTGGGCCAGACCGATTATGCCGCCGAGATCGCGCAGATCCGCGCCTCGGGCGCCGACAGCGTCTACTTCTTCCTGCCCGGCGGCATGGGGATCTCCTTCCTCAAGCAATACGCCGGCTCGGGCGTCGATCTGCCGGTCGTGGGCCCGGCCTTCAGCTTCGACCAGGGCATCCTGCAGGCCGTGGGCGAGGCGGCGCTGGGGGTGAAGAACACCTCGCAGTGGTCCAAGGACCTCGACAACGCGGCCAACAAGGCCTTCGTGGAGAGCTTCCAGGCGGAATACGGCCGTCTGCCGTCGCTTTACGCCAGCCAGGGCTTCGACACCGCGAACCTGCTGCTGAGCGCGATGGAAAAGGCCGACGTCAAGGACGCCGACGCCTTCCGCGCGGCGCTGAAAGAGGCTGACTTCGAAAGCACCCGCGGTGATTTCGCCTTCTCCGAGAACCATCACCCGATCCAGGACATCTACGTCCGCGAGGTGATCAAGGAGGGTGACGTCTACACCAACAAGGTGGTCGCGACCGGCCTGGAGGATCACTCCAACGCCTATGTCGACCAGTGCAAGATGTAATCGGTCCGGCCCCGGCATCCGCCGGGGCCGACCCCTTGCGCCCACGCCTGGCCCGGACCCCGGGCAAAGGGCCTGACGGACACCACTCCCCATGAGCATTCTTCTTTTCATCGAACAGCTCCTCAACGGGCTGCAGTTCGGCGTCATGCTGTTCCTGATGGCCGCGGGCCTGACACTGGTCTTCGGCGTGATGGGGCTGATCAACCTGGCGCATGGCTCGCTGTACATGATCGGCGCCTTCGCCGCCGCCGCGACCGCCGCCGCCACCGGGTCGTTCTTCCTGGCGCTGGTGGCCAGCCTGGCCGCGGCCGCCGCCGCCGGCGCGCTGGTCGAGATGGTCGTCATCCGGCGGCTATATGACCGCGACCACCTGGACCAGGTGCTGGCGACCTTCGCGCTGATCCTCATCTTCTCGGAAGGGACGCGCTATGTCTTCGGCTCCTTCCCGCTGTTCCTCGACGTGCCGCCGCTGCTGTCGGGGCCGGTGACGCTGCCGGGCGGCATCCAGTACCCGCTTTACCGGCTGACGATCATCCTGGCGGGCCTTGGCGTGGCCGCGGCGCTGTTCCTGCTGATCGCGCGCACCCGGCTGGGCATCCGCATCCGCGCCGGCGAGGCCGACCGCGAGATGATCGCCGCCCTCGGCGTCGATATCTCCAAGCTCTACACCATGGTCTTTGCCCTGGGCGCGGCGCTGGCGGGCCTGGCCGGCGCGCTGGTCGGCGCGATCCAGTCGGTGCAGGTCGGCATGGGCGAGCCGGTGCTGATCCTGGCCTTCGTGGTCATCGTCATCGGCGGCATCGGGTCCATCAAGGGGGCGCTTGTCGGCTCGATCCTCGTGGGGCTGACCGACACGCTGGGCCGCTTCCTGCTGCCCGAGTTCTTCGGGCTATTCCTCGACGCCTCCGCGGCCACCACGATCGGCTCGGCGCTGGCGTCGCTTCTCATCTACATCCTGATGGCGGGCGTGCTGATCGTCCGGCCCTCGGGCCTTTACGGGAGCGCGTGACATGCGGCGCGAAACGCTTCTCAACACCGCGATCTTCGGCGCGCTGATCGCCGTGCCCCTCTGGGCATGGATGGCGGACGAGCCCTTCATCATCACGCTGGCCACCAAGGTGGCGATCCTGGCGCTGGCCGGCGTGGGGCTGAACCTGGCGCTTGGCCTGGGCGGGCTGATCAGCTTCGGCCATGCGGCCTTCTTCGGGCTGGGCGGCTATGCCATGGGCATCCTGGCCTACCACGCGCAGACCTTCACGCCGCTGATGGAATGGCCCTTCGTCATCGCCGGCACCAAGTCGATGCCGGTGATCTGGCTGGCGGCGGTGGTGCTGTCGGGGCTGGCGGCGCTGGCCATCGGCGCGCTGAGCCTGCGCACCTCCGGCGTCTATTTCATCATGATCACCCTGGCCTTCGCGCAGATGCTCTACTACCTCGCGATCTCCTGGCCCGCCTACGGCGGCGAGGACGGGCTGTCGATCTACGTGCGCAACGGGTTTCCGGGGCTGAACACGCTCGATCCGATCCAGTTCTTCGCCATCTGCGCGGTGCTGCTGGCGCTGGCGCTGTGGCTGACGGCGCGCATCGCCCGCTCGCCCTTCGGGTTGGCGTTGGGGGCGGCGCGGCAGAACGCCGAGCGGGTCGAGACCGTGGGCATCCGCCCCTTCCGCCTGCGGCTGACGGCCTTCGTCATCTCCGGCATGATCACCGGCCTGGCGGGCGCGCTTTTTGCCGACCTCAACCGTTTCGTCAGCCCCACGATGCTGGGCTGGCACACCTCGGGCGAGATCATGATCTTCGTCATCCTGGGCGGCGTGGCGCGGCTTTACGGCCCCGTCGCCGGGGCGGGCCTCTTCATCCTGCTGGAGCATCTTCTGGGCGGCGTCAGCGAATACTGGCAGGTCTTCCTGGGGCTGCTGCTGCTGCTGGTGGTGCTTTTCGCCCGCGGCGGCCTGATCGGCACGCTGGCCGGCAAGGAGGTGGCCCATGACTGATCCGGTTCTCGAGGTTCGCAACCTGTCGAAGAGCTTCGGCGCCCTGCGCGCCAGCCGCGACATCTCGCTGACGCTGATGCCGGGCGAGATCCACGCCCTGATCGGCCCCAACGGCGCCGGCAAATCGACGCTGATCAAGCAGATCGCGGGCGGCCTGCGCCCCGACAGCGGCTCGGTCCACTTCCTGGGGCAGGACGTCACCGCCCTCGACACCGCGGCGCGGGCGCGGCTGGGGCTGGGGCGGTCGTTCCAGGTCTCCTCGGTGGTGCCGGAGTTCACCGTGCTGCAGAACGTCGCCCTGGCGGTGCAGGGCCAGCGCGGCGGCGCGCTAAGCCTTCTGCGCAGCGCCATGAAGGACCGCCG
>JBPEXR010000258.1:0-2751 GCA_052031355.1 Paracoccaceae bacterium | reverse complement strand
TCCCAGACCACGGGGCGGCCCAGCGTATCGGCCAGCGCCGCGCCGTCGCCCACCTGCAGCGTGCCGCGGCCGCGCGGCTCATGCGCCAGGGTCTGGCCGTGAAACCCGATGAGCCCGGCCTCCTCGAAGGGCGCGAGAAGCGCCTCGTGGGCGGTCTGGACGACCTCGGCGGCGGCCGCCACCTCGGGCCCGTCCCAGTGTCCAAGGGCGGCGCGCAAACACTCCCGCTCGGCTTCGGTATAGGGGCGGTAGTCGCTGCGCCCGAACTCCAGGATCCGGTGCCCGTCGGTGGTCAGCACGGCCGCGTCCACCCCGTCGAGCGAGGTGCCCGACATTGCCCCCACTGCCGTCACCGGACCTGACTTATTCATGCCTTTTCCTCCGCCTGCCGCGCCATTATAGACATGCAGCGCTTTGGACGAAGGAACAAGCCATGACCTACCATCCCAAATCGGAATTCATGTCCATCATGATGCGCCGCGGCTACCTGGCCGACTGCACCGATTACCAGGGCCTCGACGAGGCGCTGCACAAGGGGGTGGTTCCGACCTATATCGGCTACGACGCGACAGCGAAATCGCTGCACGTCGGGCATTTGCTGAACATCATGATGCTGCGTTGGCTGCAGAAGACCGGGCACAAGCCGATCACCCTGATGGGCGGCGGCACGACCAAGGTGGGCGATCCCTCCTTCCGGTCGGACGAGCGCCCGCTGCTGAGCCCGGAGATGATCGACGAGAACATCGCCGGCATGCAGAAGGTCTTCGCGCGCTACCTGTCCTACGGCGAGGGCGCGACCGACGCGCTGATGCTGAACAACGCCGAATGGCTGGACGGGCTGAACTACCTCGAGTTCCTGCGCGACATCGGCCGGCATTTCAGCGTCAACCGGATGCTCAGCTTCGAAAGCGTGAAATCGCGCCTCGACCGCGAGCAGTCGCTCAGCTTTCTCGAGTTCAACTACATGATCCTGCAAGCCTACGACTTCCTGGAGCTGAATCGCCGCTACGGCTGCCGGCTGCAGATGGGCGGCTCGGACCAGTGGGGGAACATCGTCAACGGCATCGACCTGACGCGCCGGGTGCTGGACCAGGAAATCTACGGGCTGACCTCGCCGCTGCTGACGACAAGCGACGGGCGCAAGATGGGCAAGAGCCAGGGCGGCGCGATCTGGCTGGATGCCGAGATGCTCAGCCCCTACGACTTCTGGCAGTTCTGGCGCAACACGACCGACGCCGACACCGGGCGGTTCCTGAAGCTCTACACCGAGCTCGACGTCGAGGAATGCGAGCGTCTGGGCGCGCTGCAGGGGGCCGAGATCAACGAGGCGAAGATCATCCTCGCCAACGAGGTGACGGCCCTGCTGCACGGGCGCGAAGCGGCCCAGGCGGCCGAGCGCACCGCCCGCGAGGTCTTCGAGAAGGGCGGGGTCGGCGAGGAGCTGCCGCGGCTGGAGCTGAGCCGCGAGGAAGTGGGCGATGGCATCTCCGTCGTGCAGCTGATCGTGCGCGCGGGGCTGGCCAAGTCCGGCAAGGAGGCCAAGCGCCTGATCGCCGAGAACGGCGCGCGCATCGACGACGCGCCGCTGACCGACGCCGGCCTGATGCTGGACACCGGCGCATTGGCCTCGCCCGTCAAGCTGAGCGCCGGCAAGAAGCGCCACGCGCTGGTCGCGCTGGAAGGCTAACGCCCCTCTGAAAGGCTGAAGAAGGCGCTCCACGGGGCGCCTTTTTCATGTCCGTGTCTCGGCTGGCTGAAGCCTCAGCGGCCCAGCATCCATTCGCCCTCCGGCCAGAAGGCGTGGAAGGCGAAGGCGAACATCACGTCGTGCGGCACGTCGCGCCCGGCGCCGTCCTTCACCCGGATGCCGCCCACGTCGCGCCCCTCGCCGATCACCCCGGCGTCGAGGGCCGAAGCCTGCCCCGCCTGCCAGCGCAGCGTCACGCCCGCCTCGCGCAGCTCGCCCGCCTTGCGCAGGCGTTCCATCGGCCAGGCGCGCGCGCCCACCCGCACCACGCGGCTGAGGGCGGGAATGCCGTGCGGCGGCAATTCGCCCGAGTAAAGGAACGGCCGCTTGGAGCTGTCGTAGCCTCGGTAAGGGTTGCGCCCGTAGCTGCGGTTGTAGGCCGGCTCGGCCATGACCAGCCCCTCGGGATTTCGGGCGCGAAAACTCTCCCAGCTTTCCATGAAGGAGGGCAGAAGGGTCAGCTCCGTCCCCGTCAGCTCGCCCACGATGGCCTGGCCGAGGGCCTGCTGCCACCAGCTTTCGGTCTGCCGGTCGTACATCACCATGTCCGAGTGGCGCAGCTTGCCGCTGACGCCGAACTCCAGCACCCGACCCGCCGCGCGGCGATCGAAGGTGAGGGCCGAGTTGCACAGGGGGCAGAAGGTCACCGCCACCGGCACCCCGGCGACGCTGTCGTTGACGATCTCGTGCCAGGTCAGGTAGCGGATCGGGTAGGCCCGCGGCGGCGCGCCCGGCATCTCCAGCGTGATCACCGGCTCGGTCGGCGCGATGCGCTGCTCCTGCGCGGCGGGCAGGAACTGCGGGTCCGTCAGCGCCGGGATGCCGTCCTTGGGCGGCCCGCCGGAGATGATCTCCCCCCAGTTGCCGACCGCGGTCTTGCTGAAGTCGGTCTGCGGCCACTCGCGGCTCCAGCTTTGCGGGTTGGCGAAGGCGGCAGCGGCGAAGAGCGCGGCGAAACAGACGATCAGCGCGCCCCGCGCGGCGCGGTATCCGGCCTGCGCCCC
>JBPEXR010000257.1:0-8166 GCA_052031355.1 Paracoccaceae bacterium | reverse complement strand
GGACCGGCAATGGCAACGCCACCGCCAATTCGACGGGGATGAATACCAACAACAACGGTAATTCGAACTCGAACTCCAACTCCAACACCACGTCCAATACCAGCACGAGCAATTCGTCTGGCACGGCAACGTCGAATTCGAACGTTAACGTCAACGTTGGGCTGAACCTCCAGGGCTACGAGCCGTCGGATGACGACTTTGCGGACATCGACCTGTCCGGAAGCTCGCAAATCCATGGGCACGTGATGATGGCCCAGGGCGATGTCGGGTATAACCCGGGCAACGACCTGTCTGTCGACGACGTGCTCAACAACTCGCTGAACGGCGCCGGCAACGACGTTGGGACGGTCAACACGCAGCACAACGACCTGCGCGACAATGACACTTCCAACAACAACACCGTCGACAACAGCGGTACCTACACCCAGACCATGACGACCTATGGCGGTTCCGCAACCGCTGACGAAGGCATCGAGGTCGAAGGTGGCGACGGCGCAGAAGGCTACGGCGATGCAGATGGCGGCAGCGCCAGCGGGAACGACGCCACGGCTGACTATGCAGACGCTGAGGGCGGTGATCACTCCGGCAACGACGGCGGCACCGCCAACGGCAACAACGACGGTGACGGCGGCGGCGCCACCTCCACCGCAGTTGGCTTGGGCGGCCTGGGCGTTGGCCTTGGCCTCGCAGGGGGCAACACCTCCGGCGGGACCGGCGCGGCCGGCAGCGGCGGCGCTGGTGGCGCTGGCGGTAGCGGCGGCGGCGGCGCTCCTGGCGGTGCCGGCGGCAGCGGCGGAACCGGCGGGGCCGGTGGCGCAGGCGGTGCCGGTGGTGACGGCCAAGTTCTGCCCATCTTCAACCTGATCCCGATCGGGGTCGGTGGCGACGGCGGCCCGGGTGCGGTCGGCGGCGTTGGCGGCGGCGGCGCGGCCGGCGGTGCTGGCGGCGGCGGCGGTGCCGGCGGTGCTGGCGGTGCCGGCGGGGCCGGTGGTTCCTCCGGGGCCAGCGGCTCGGCTGATGCGAATGCCGGCGGCATCGGTGTCGGCATGGGCATGGGCGGCGCACTTGCCGCGGCGACCGGCGGCAACGGCGGCGCAGGCGGTAACGGCGGCGATGCCAGCGGCTACGGCGGCATGGCCGGCGCAGGCACCGGCACTGGCGGCGCGAACACCATCTCCGGTGGGAACGGCGGCGCTGGCGGCATGACCGACAACGACGGCGGTGCCGGTGGCGGTGCCATGGGTCGTTGGGGCTCGCACAACGGCGATGACGGCTACGTCAACGGCAACTCGCTTGCCGATGCAAGCGCCGCTGTCGACAACGCGGCCTTCAACCAGTCGATCGTGCAGGGGGCCAACATCCTCGGCAACTCCGTCGACATGACGGTGGTCGGTGGCTCGCTCACCAGCACCATGATCGGCGACGACGACCTCGGCTGATCGGCCTAGCAAGATTGGTCTGCCCGGCACGTCCGGGCAGACCGCAATAAAAAAAGACCAGGCATCGAGCAGGCAGCGCGGGAACCCGAACTGGGAAGCTTGACCGGATGTCACTCGACGACAAAACAGAAGTCATCGCGCATTTCATCGGCATTTTCGAGCTGACGGTGGAAGCGGCGCGGATGCGGCTTCAGTACGACGAGATCTCCAGCCAGCTGCGCGCCGACCCCGAACTGGGGGGATTGCTGCAGATCACCGTCAACCTGACCTCTGCCTACGATCTTGGCGAGTTCTACCCGGCGCTCAAGGCGCCCTTTTTTCTGCCGACCATGCCAGCGGCGGTCGGCACCTACTTCGGCGGCTACATCGGGCTGCAGGGGCCGGCCAAGGTCTTCTCCGGCACCACGGGCCTGGCCGAGAGCTTCCCGGCCCTGCCCACCCACTGGGCGCCGCTGACGATGCACCTGGACGCGGCCAGCTACTGGCTGATCCCGCCCTCCTCCATCGCGACGATCAACCTGCAAAAGAACGTGCTGGTCGATGCGGACGTGCTGTGGAACGGCCCCGAACTTCCGGTCGTCGCGCAGGAGGACCTGGAGGCGGCGCTCTTCGCGCTGGCCGAGGCGGGGTTCCTGATGCGCCCCTTCGAGGTGCCGGACCTGCCCGCCGACGAAGAGGCAATCGCCGAAGGCGCGCTGCAGCTTTCCGAGGCCGCCCGCGTCTTCGAGGCGAAGGAGACCGGCCCCGGCACCGAGGCCCCCGAGGGGCTGAGCATCTACCTGGCGCGCAACGAGGATGCCGCCGGCATCACCCAGGACGGCGAGACGGCCGAGGAAATGCCCGGCCTGCCCGAATATTCGCACCGCTTCGCCCCCGCCGAGGAGGAGGAGCCGGAGGAAGAGCCCAGCGAAGGCCCCCAGCATGCCGAGGGCGAGACGATCGTCATCACCGAGGAGGATTTCGAGGCCACGCACGAGCTGGGGACCGGCAAGAACGTTCTGCTGAACGAGGCGCATATCGCCACCAACTGGCTGGATGCCCCGGTTTTCATGGTCATGGGCGATCTGCACGTCTCGGCCAACATCACGCAGGTGAACGTCTGGAACGACCATGACACCTTCATCGGCGCGCCGGCCACGGATACCGGCAGCACCCAAGGGGTGAACGCCGCCGCGCTGAGCTGGGAGGCCAACCCCGCCGCCGAGAAGGAAGGCACCGAGGCGCCGCAGGGGGTCGCGGTGACCCGCATCGACGGCAACGTGCTGAGCTTCAACCACGTGCAGCAGTTCAACTTCGCCATCGACAGCGACGTGGTGAACGTGGGCTTTTCGGCGCGCGAGACCTTCATCCAGATGGGCGACAACTCGCTGGTGAACATGGCCGGGCTGCTGGAGCTGGGCTTTCACTACGACATGATCGTCATCGGCGGCAGCATGATCGACGTCACGCTGATCTCGCAGATGAACCTGCTGCTGGACGCCGACATCCTGGAGACCTCCGAGGGGTTCGGCGGGCTGCTGACCAGCTCGGGCAACCTGCTGTTCAACCTGGCCTCGATCTCCGAGCAGGGCATCGACACGCCCCTCGTCATGGGCGAGGCGCAGGCCAAGACGGCCAAGAAGGTCGCCGAGGACAAGAAGTTGAAGGAGGAGGATCTGGACGATCCCGCCTTCGCCGGCACCGAGGTGCTGAACGTGCTGCACATCAGCGGCCATTTCCTGGACGTGCAGATCATCGAACAGGTCAATGTCCTGGGGGATTCCGACCAGGTGCGCATCGCGGCCGAGGGCGCGCAGGGCAAGGACGGTGCGACGGTCAAGGTGAACACCGGCCAGAACGAGCTGATCAACCTGGCCTCGGTCACCGAGATGGGGCTCGATTCCACCGTCTACACGGGCGGCGAGGTCTATTCCGACGCCCTGCTCTACCAGGCGGAATTCCTGTCGATCGACGATCCCTTCGCCCCGGCAAGCGCCGAGGGGCTGGCCAGCGAGGCGGTGCTGTTCCTGGCCGAGGGCATGGTCACCGAAGGCAGCAAGGAAAGCGCGGGCGACGGCATCTACGCACCGCCACCGGAGGAGACGCATGTCGACGTGATGCAATCGATTTTGGCTTGAAGACTTTTGTACCTGGGGGGGGACGGTTTTGAAGGATTTCACGACCGAGGCGGCCTTGAACAAGGGCCAGGAAGAGACGGCAGACGCACGAGGACGCGGAAAACCGTCCGAGATGCCGCTGCTGCGGCTGACACCTGAACAACGGATCGGCGACGCGGACGTCGCCTTCAAGATGCGGGACCGCAGCCGCGGGGGCGGCCAAAGCGCGCCGCCCGCCAAGGACCGGGCGCAAAGCCCGCCTCCGCCCGTCAACGGCAACCGCGGGGGCGGTGGCGGCGGCGGTGGTGGCGGCGGCGTCTTCCACAAGCGCAGCGGCGCGGGCGATTTCGCCGGCAGCCTGAAGCGCGGGCTGCAGGTGATCCGGCGCAACCTGCTGCTGGTCATGGTCTTCACCTGCGCCACGAACCTTCTGATCCTGGCGATCCCCGTCTACCTCTTCCAGATCTCCGACCGGGTGCTGACCAGCCGGTCGATGGACACGCTGGTGATGCTGACGACGATCATCATCGGCGCGGTGATCGTGCAGGCGATCCTCGACGCGGTGCGGCGCTTCGTGCTGATGCGCACGGCGGTGGAGCTGGCGGTGCAGCTGGGCTCGCCCATCCTCAGCGCCGCGGCCCGCGCCTCGCTGCACGGCTCGGGGCGCGAATACCAGACGCTGGGCGATCTGCAGCAGCTGCGCGCCTTCCTGGTCTCCGGCACGCTGCTGTCCTTCCTCGACGTGCCCTTCGCGCCGCTGTTCATCCTGGCGATCTACCTGGTGCACCCGCACCTGGGCACCATCGTCGTGGTGACCGCGCTGATCCTGCTGGTCATCGCGCTGATCAACCAGCGCATGACCTCCGGCAAGTTCGCCGAGGCGAACTTCCACCTCAGCAAGGCGAACCTGCACCTCGATTCCATGTCCCGCAACAGCCAGATCATCAACGCGCTGGCGATGATCCCCGAGGCGGTCTCGATCTGGGGCAAGGACACCGCGGAATCGCTGCGCGCCCAGGTGCGCGCGCAGGACCGCAACATCGTCTCGGCGGCCTTTTCCCGCGCGGTGCGCCTGCTGACGCAGGTCGGCATCCTGGGCTGGGGCGCCTACCTGGCGATCCAGGGCCAGATCACCGGCGGCATGGTGATCGCCGCCTCGATCATCGCCGGCCGCGCGCTGGCGCCGGTCGAAGGGGCGATCGAGGGCTGGAACCACTTCCTGCTGTCGCGCGCCGCCTACGGGCGCATCTCGACGCTGCTGAACAACTCGCCCCTCAACCGCGAGCGCCTGATCCTGCCGCGCCCCGAGGGCCGGCTGGACGTCGAGCGGCTGCTCTACGTGCCCTATGGCACCAAGCGGGTGGTGCTGAACGGGCTGAGCTTCATCCTAAGCCCCGGCGAGTCGCTGGCGGTGATCGGCAACTCGGGCGCCGGCAAGACGACGCTGGGCAAGATGCTGGTGGGCTCGATCCTGCCGACCTCCGGCTCGGTGCGGCTGGACCTGATGGACCTGCGCAACTGGGACCAGCGGCAGTTGGGCACGAACATCGGCTACCTGCCGCAGGACGTGCAGCTCTTCCCCGGCACCATCAAGCAGAACATCGCCCGGATGCGCGAGGATGCCACCGACGAGCAGATCCACGACGCCGCCGTCCTGGCCAACGTGCACGAGATGATCGCCAGCTTCCCCGAGGGGTACGAGACGATGGTGGCCGCCGACGGCGCGCCGCTGTCGGGCGGGCAGAAGCAGCGCATCGCCCTGGCGCGCGCCTTCTTCGGCAACCCGCGCCTTGTCGTTCTGGACGAGCCGAACTCAAACCTCGACACCGCCGGCGACCAGGCGCTGGCCCGCGCGGTGCAGCACGCCAAGCAGCAGGGGATGACTTTGGTGGTCATCACGCAAAAGCCCTCGCTGCTCAGCTCGGTCGACAAGATCATGCTGATGGCGGACGGCAATATCGCGCTCTACGGCTTCCGCCAGCAGGTGCTGGAGGCGCTGGAACAGCGCCGCCGCGGCGGACCGCCGATCAACCAGAACCCGGGCGGCCAGACGCCGACCCCCAGACCGCAGGCGGGCTGATCCATGACGATGGCAAGCGCACCCAACTACATCCACGGCGAATGGTACGACAACGTGCCGCGCAACATCTACCGCATCGGCATGTTCGGCCTGATCCTGATGACGGTCTCGCTGGGCGGCTTCGGCTACTGGGCCTTCTCGGCCCCGCTGGCGGCGGCGGTCGTCTCGCAGGGGAGTTTCGTCGCCACCGGGCATAACAAGGTCGTCCAGCACCTCGAGGGCGGGATCATCAAGCAGATCCTGGTCGAAGAGGGCGAGACGGTCGAGGAAGGCGCGCCATTGGTGCGGCTGGACCCCACCGCCGCGCAGACCCGGCGGATGGAGCTGCAGCAGCGCATGTTCCGCCTGCAGGCGATGATCGCCCGGCTGACGGCGGAATACGAAGGCCTGCCGCGGGTCAACTTCCCGGCCGAACTGCTGCGCCGCGCGGTCAGCGACCCGGAGGTGGCCGAGCTGCTGGAATCCCAGCGCCTCAGCTTCACCCTGGCGCGCGAGAAACTGAACAACGACCTGCGCCTGGTCGAGGACAACATCGAGGCCCAGCAGCGGCGGATCGAGGGCTACGAGGCGCAGCGCGACGCGCTTTCCGGCCAGATCGCCCTTTTGCAGGAAGATCGCGGCGCCAAGTCGGACCTGCTGACCAAGGGCCTGACCCGCAAGGCCGAGCTGAACGCCCTGGAGCGCGCGATCGTCGACGGGGGCGGGCAGATCGCCCGCATCGCCGCCGAGGTGGCCGAGAGCCAGGTGATGATCAACAAGTTCCGCCGCCAGGTGAAGCAGACCCGCTACGCCTACACCCAGGCGGCGCTGGACGAGCTTCAGGCCGCCCAAGCCCAGCTCGACAGCGTGCGCGAACAGGTGTTGCACGCCGAGGACGTGCTGCGCCGGACCGAGATCACCGCCCCCGTCAGCGGCACCGTGCTGCGGCTGCACTACCACACGCCGGGCGGGGTGATCGAAAGCGGCAAGGCCATCGCCGAGCTGCTGCCCAAGGGTGCGCCGCTGATCATCGAGACGCTGATCCCGCGCACCGACATCGACAGCGTGCAGGTGGGCCAGCACGCCTCGATCCGGCTGGTGGCGCTGAACCAGCGGACCACCCCGGTGCTGGACGGCGAGGTCTATTACGTCTCCGCCGACGCCATCCCGGACAACACGCAAGGTGTGCGGCGCGAGGTCTACCTGGCGCGCATCAGCCTGGACGGCACCGAGCTGCAGCGGGTGGAGGCCTTCACCCCCACGCCCGGCATGCCCGCCGAAGTGCTGATCGCCACGCGCGAGCGCACCTTCTGGCAATACCTCACCAAGCCGATCAGCGACAGCATGTCGCGCGCCTTCAGGGAGGATTAAGAGGTTCCGCGGCGCCCCCGCGACGCGGCGCGCCCCGCCCGGCTTGCCTGGCCCCCCACCGGGTATAGTTGGCGCGGAAAGAACGCCCGGACCGAAAGGTCCGGGCGTTGGCGTCTTTGACCGTTGTGCAGGGTATTGCGCCCGCCCGGGCGCGGCGCGCGAGATGGATCAGACGAAGTCCGCCACCGCCTCGCCGGGATGGGCGGCGCAAAGCTCCAGCGCCTCGGACAGGATCACCCGCCCGTCCATCAGCGCCCGGCCGACGACCGCCCCGGCGACCCCGGGCACGTAGCGCAGCCGCGCCAAGTCGTCGATGCTGCGCACCATGCCGCTGGCGATGACCGGGTGGCGGGTCTTGGCGGCCAGGCCCGTGACCAGCGCCAGCGCGTTCTCCGCCTCGCCCACGTCGGCGTCGATGTCGGTGACCATCACCGCGGCCAGCGGGTCCTCGGCGAAAAGGGCGATGAACCCCTCGGGCGTCATCGCCGTCTCCTCGCGCCATGCGTGGCTCAGCACCTTGCCGCGGAAGACATCCACCGCCAGCACCACCTGGTCGGGGTGATACTTCGCCGCCTGTTTCACCAGGTTCGGCTGCGTCGCCGCCAGCGTCGCCAGCACCACCCGGCCCGCGCCGGCCTCGATCCAGCGCTCGGCCGCCTCCAGCCCGCGGATGCCGCCGCCAACTTGCACCGGCGCGCCGGCCTTGCGGATGATCTCGACGATCAACCCGGCGTTGGAGCCGGTGCCGGCGGCAGCGTCGAGGTCGGTGACATGCAGCCATTCCGCCCCGGCGCGCGCGTGCTGGCAGGCCAGCTCGACCGGGTCGACGCCCCAGTGATGCGGCTCCTCGATGCGGCCGCGGGTCAGGCTGACGCTGTGGCCACCCTGGATCTCGATTGTCGGGTAAAGGATCATCGCGCCCTCCCTCGCTTTGGCGAGGCGATACTAGCACGGGTCCGCGCAGGGGCCGATGACAGCGACGTGAAGCGCGCTTGGCAAGCCATATCCCGCCGGGCTACTGCTGGGGCACGATGCCCAAGCCCGACCGCCCCCGCGCCTTCGATCCACCGCCCGCGCTGACGCCCTGGCCAGGGGCCGCGGCGGGCTTTCTGGGGCCGGCCCGCTGGCGCCCGTCGCGGCTGGCGGGCGCGCGCATCCTGGAGGCGGATTTCGACGTCGCCGGCTTCGCCCCCGACCTATT
>JBPEXR010000256.1:0-2053 GCA_052031355.1 Paracoccaceae bacterium | reverse complement strand
ACGCGCGGCTCCGATCGCGGCAGCTGGAACAACACCGGCTTCTCCAACCCGGAGATCGACGAGAAGATCGTCAGCCTGGCCTCCGAGACCGACCTGGAAGCGCGCAACGCGACCATCGCGGAGATCTGGAAGGTGGTCCAGGACGAGCAGCTCTACATTCCGCTGCACCACCAGGTGCTGAACTGGGGCATGGCTGATAAGGTGAACATCGAGGTCAGCCCCGAGGATGACCCGAAGTTCAAGTTCGTCGAGATCAATTGATCCCGGACGCGGCGCGCCCATCCCGCGCCGCACGCGAACCAAAGGCCCCGGGCGCCCACGCGCCCGGGGCCGCCCTGCCAGGAGGAGTTCCGCCATGAAGTTCCCGTTCCTGATCGCCGCCGCCTGCGCGCTGGCGCTTCCCGCCGCGGCCGAGACGTTCCGCTGGGCCGGCCAGACCGATCCGAACACGATGGACCCGCACGCCGGGAACTCGGCGCCCGTCCTGGGCTTTCTGAACAACGTCTACGAAGGCCTCGTCCGGCGCGGCCGCGACATGGCCATCGAGCCGTCGCTGGCCACCGCCTGGGAGCCGATCGGCGAGGGCGAAGGCTGGCGCTTCACGCTGCGCGAAGGCGTGACTTTCCACGACGGGTCTGACTTCACGGCCGAGGACGTGGTCTTCAGCTACGAGCGCGCCTCCTCGCCCGAATCCGATACCGCGAGCTGGTTCTCCGGCGTGACCGAGGTGGTCGCCGTCGACGATTACACCGTCGAGATCCGCACCGAGGCCCCGAACCCGATCTTCCCCGATTCCATCGCCAACTGGATGATCATGGACAGCGGCTGGGCCGCCGCCAACGGCGCCGAGCGGCCCAACATCGAGCAGGGCAACCACGCCACGCTCAACGCCAACGGTACCGGGCCCTACCGCGTCAGCGAGCGCGACCCGGGGCTGCGCACGGTGCTGGTGCCCTTCGAGAACTGGTGGGGCGAGGACCGCGGCAACGTGACCGAAGGGATCTTCACGCCCATCGACAATTCGGCGACCGCCGTGGCGGCGCTGCTGTCGGGGGATGTCGACATGATCAACCCGGTCCCGGTGCAGGATGCCGACCGGCTGGACGCGGCCGAGGGCGTCAGGCTGCTGCGCGGCGTCGAGGCGCGGGTGATGATGTTCGGCTTCAGCCAGGACAAGGACAGCCTCGTCGGCGGCGAGACGGACGGCAACCCCTTCAAGGACCCGCGCGTGCGCCGCGCCGTGGCCCATGCGATCAACGTGCCGGCGATCCTGCAGACGATCATGCGCGGCTCGGCCGAGCCTGCGGCCCAGCTGGTCAGCCCGGCGATGCGCGGCTATTCCGAAGCCCTGGGCGAGCGGCCCGCCCATGATGTCGAGCGCGCCAAGGAACTGCTGGCCGAGGCCGGCTACCCCGATGGGTTCTCCTTCCAGCTCAAGTGTCCGAACGATCGCTACATCAACGACGAATCCGTCTGCCAGGCGGCGGTGGCGATGCTGGCGCAGGTGGGGCTGAAGGCGCAGCTGGAGGCGATCCCGGTGCGCAACTACTGGCCCGAGCTGCGCGCCGACAACTACGACATGTACCTGCTGGGCTGGTCGCCCGGCACCTTCGACGCCGAACACCCCTTCCGCTTCCTGGTGCACAGCCCGCAGGAGAAGATCGGCACCTGGAACTTCGGCGGCTATTCCAACCCGCGCGTGGACGAGCTGATCCCCGCGGTGCAATCCGAGATCGACGATGGTGCCCGTCAGGGAATGCTGGACGAAATCGCCGGTATCGTGCAGGAGGACATGGTCTACGTCCCGCTCTACGTGCAACCGCTGCTCTGGGGCGCGGCAGACAACGTCGATCTGACCCAGCGCGAAGATAACTTCTTCATCCTGCGCTGGACCAACGTGAACTGACAGGGGGCCCATGCTCGCCTATATCATCCGAAGGGTCGCGCAATCGATCCTGGTCCTGCTTGTCGTCGGCCTTGTCGCCTTCTCCATGTTCCAGTTCGTGGGCGACCCGATCGACAACATGCTGGGGCAGGAGCGCACGCAGGCCGA
>JBPEXR010000255.1:0-9299 GCA_052031355.1 Paracoccaceae bacterium | reverse complement strand
GAGGCGATCGAGGCCGGGGTGCGGGCCGTCGCCATCCTCGACGGGCGGGCGCCCAACGCGGTGCTGCTGGAGCTTTTCACCGAACACGGTGCCGGCTCGCTGATCCGCGCGGGCTGAGGGGAGGTGCCGCGCCTTTTCCTGATGCGCCACGCACAGGCCGCCGGCAGCGCGCCGCGCGGCGACGCGGACCGCCCGCTTACCGCCTATGGCACCGCACAGGCCGCGGCGCTGGGGGAGTGGCTGCGCGCCCAGCCGGTGCAGCCGGCCACGGCGCTTGTCTCCGACGCCCGGCGCACCCGGCAGACCTTCGAGGGGCTGGGGCTGGCGCTGGCGCCGCAGCTTCGGGCCGATCTCTACCTTGCCGGGGCTGAGCACCTGCTGGCCGCGCTGCGCGCCGCCCCGCCGGGGCCGGTGCTGCTGGTCGGGCACAACCCCGGCATCGCCGCCCTCGCCCATGCGCTGCTGGCGCAGGCGCCGGCGGCCGAGGCCTTCCACAGCTACCCGCCCGGCGCCACGCTGGTGGCCGATGTGCCCGGCGCGGATTGCAGCGCGCTGGCGCCCGGGGCCGCACGCTCTTTCACCTTCACCACGCCGGAGATGCAGCGCCGCTGAGGCGCGCACGAAAAAGGCCCCGGTCGCCCGGGGCCTTCGGCATTCGCGGTAATCCCGTGGATCAGTGACCCAGGATCTGGCTGAGGAACAGCTTCGTCCGGTCGTTCTGCGGGTTGTTGAAGAACTCTTCGGGCTCGTTCTGTTCGACGATCTGCCCCTGGTCCATGAAGATCACCCGGTTGGCGACCTGGCGCGCGAAGCCCATCTCGTGGGTGACGCAGATCATGGTCATGCCTTCCTCGGCCAGCTCGATCATCGTGTCGAGCACTTCCTTGATCATCTCCGGGTCGAGGGCCGAAGTCGGCTCGTCGAAAAGCATGATCCGCGGCTTCATGCACAGCGAGCGCGCGATGGCCACCCGCTGCTGCTGGCCGCCCGACAGCTGGCCGGGGTACTTGTGCGCCTGCTCCGGGATCTTGACCTTCTCCAGGAAGTGCATCGCCGTTTCCTCGGCTTCCTTCCGGGGCGTCTTGCGCACCCAGATCGGCGCGAGGGTGCAGTTCTCCAGGATCGTCAGATGCGGGAAGAGGTTGAAGTGCTGGAACACCATCCCGACTTCCGAGCGGATCTTGTCGATGTTCTTCAGGTCCGAGGTCAGCTCGATCCCGTCGACGACGATGCGGCCCTGCTGATGCTCCTCCAGGCGGTTGATGCAGCGGATGAGCGTCGACTTGCCCGAGCCCGAGGGCCCGGCGATGACGATCCGCTCGCCGCGGCGCACGGTCAGGTCGATGTCGCGCAGCACGTGGAAAGCCCCGTACCACTTGTTCATGCCGCTGATCTCGATCGCCACCTCGTCGGAGACCTGCATCTTCGATCGGTCGACCTCGCGGTCCAATGCCAGTTCAGTCATGGGAATGTCCTTACTTGTGGTCTGTCTGGAGGCGGCGCTCCAGGTACATGGAGTAGCGCGACATGGCGTAGCAGAAGACGAAGAACATCGCCGCGATGAAGCCGTAAAGCTCCCACACGATGCCGTTCCAGTTCGCGTCCGCGCGGATCGCGTTGCTCAGCCCCAGGGGGTCGAGCAGGCCGATGATCGACACCAGCGTCGTGTCCTTGAAGACGCCGATGAAGGTCGAAACGATGCCGGGGATCGAGATCTTCAGCGCCTGCGGCATGATGATCAGCCGCTGCGCCTTCCAGTAGTCGAGGCCCAGTGCGTCGGCCGCCTCGTACTGGCCCTTGGGCAGCGCCGCCAGGCCGCCGCGCACGACCTCGGCCATGTAGGCGGAGGCGAAGAGCGTGACCATGATCAGCACCCGCAGGATGATGTCGAAATCCGTGCCCGGCGGCAGGAAGATGTTCAGCAGCACCGAGGCGACGAACAGCAGCGTGATCAGCGGCACGCCGCGGATGAACTCGATGAACGCCACGCAGAGCGCCTTGACGATCAGCAGGTCCGACTGACGCCCCAGCGCCAGCACGATGCCGATGGGCAGCGAACAGGCGATGGCGACGACGCCGATGGTGATCGACAGCATGAAGCCCCCGAAGGCGCGGCTTTCCACGACCTCCAGCCCGATCGGGATGATCGAATGCACCGCGTCCGCCACAGGGGCGGCCAGAAGCACCCACCAGATCAGCGCCGCGACCGCCGCCAGCACCACCCCGGCAAGCGAGCCGAAGGCGCCGCCGCCGAAGCGCGCGGCAAGGTAGGCGATGCCGAAGCCGGCCATGGCCATCACCGGGTTCCAGATCGTGCCGCCCCACAGAAGCCAGGGCATCAGGAACGGATAGATCGCGGTGAAGATCAGCAGCCGCGGGGTGACCGTACCGGCGAACAGCACCGGCGCCAGCGCCACGAAGAGCAGCAGGAAGGCCGCGACGGGACGCCAGTAGAGGTCGGACGGGTAGAAGCCGAAGATCAGCTGGATCCAGCGTTCGCGGATCACGCCCCAGCAGGCCCCGCCGTGTTCGCCGCCCGCGCCCGTCGCCGCGATGATCTCGCGGCATTCGTTCAGCGAGCCGGCGTTCCATGTCGGCGTCAGCAGCCAGGGGATGATCGCCTGCAGCAGCAGGTAGATCACCACCAGCGAGACAAGGGTCAGCACGGTGTTGAAGGGGCCGCTGAACAGGTTCTCACGGCCCCAGCCGATGATCCCGACGGAGGTCGAGGGCGGCTCTTTCTCCGGCAGCATCGTGTCGCGCACGAAGCGCACCGTATCGGAATGCACGTTGCTCATCTCAGCGCTCCACCAGTTTGACGCGGTTGTTGTACCAGTTCATCACCGCCGAAATGACCAGCGAGATGGTGAGGTAGACGAGCATGCCCATCAGGACGGTCTCCAGCTCGCGCCCGGTCTGGTTCATGGTGATGCCCATGAGGGTGCCGGTGATGTCCATGTAACCCACCGCGATCGCCAGCGAGGAGTTCTTGGTCAGGTTCAGGTACATCGAGATCAGCGGCGGGATGATGACCCGCAGCGCCTGGGGCAGGATGACCAGGCTCATGATCCGGTTGGACCGCAGGCCCAGGGCGCTGGCGGCCTCGGTCTGGCCCTTGGAGATGGCCAGGATGCCGGCGCGCACGATCTCGGCGATGAAGGCGGCGGTGTAGAGCGACAGCGCCAGCCACAGCGCGATCAGCGAGTTGCGCATATGCGTGCCGCCCGCGAAGTTGAAGCCCTTCAGCGCCGGGTAGCCCAGGTGGAAGCCCAGGATGATCAGCAGGATCACCACCGGCAGCACGATGACGCCGAGGCGCAGGTACCAGGTGGTGGGGCGGACGCCGGTGGCCTCCTGGATGCGATCGGCGCGCGACTTGATCCGGGCCGAGGCCCAGAAGCTGGCCAGCAGCACCGCGACGATCGCCATCAGGTCGAGGCTGATCTCGAAAGCGCCGAAAATGGAAATGTCGCCCAGCCCGCGGCTGAACAGCGGCTCGGGAACGTAGACCCCGCGGTTGGTCAGCGCGACGCTGTCGAACAGCGCCATGGTCGAGGCGGGATCGTCGCCGCGGAAGGCGCTGGGGGGCGGCAGGGTCTCGATCAGGATCGCCATGACGAAGACGATCCACAGCAGCACGGGCACGTTGCGGAAGATCTCGACGTAGACGGCCATCAGCTTGGCGACGAGCCAGTTCTTCGACAGGCGCAGCACGCCGACGATCACGCCGACCACCGTCGCGGTGGCGCAGCCCATCACGGCGACCAGCAGCGTGTTCAGCAGGCCGACGAAGGCGGCGCGCAGGTGCGTATCTTGCGAATTGTAGTCGATCAGGCGCTGGTTGATGTCGTAACCCGCCGGCTCGCCCAGGAAGCTGAAGCTCGGCTCCTTGCCGAGGTCCGCAAGGTTGGCGGCGGTGTTGCTGATCAGCCAGCCGACGAGGATCGAGAACCCGATCAGCGCGATGACCTGGATGGTCAGCGAGCGATAGCGGGTGTCATAGATCAGCATCGACAGCCGGAACGACTCCGATCGGGGGTCGGGGATGGATGTCATCTGATGATGTTCCCTGTTCGCCGGGCTTTGTTTTCTGGGCGATTGCACGCCGGGCCCGGTCTGTCTTGGTCTTGATAGGAGAAGGGCGCGGTCGTGACCGCGCCCTTCCCTGTTCGTCTGGTTTTAGCGGAAGGGCGGCGAGTAGAGCAGGCCGCCGTCGGTCCACTGGGCGTTCAGGCCGCGGGCCAGGCCGACCGGGGTCGACTCGCCGATGTGGCGGGCGAAGATCTCGCCGTAGTTGCCGCCGGCCAGGATGGCCTTCTTGGCCCAGTCACCCTCGAGGCCCAGCATCTCGCCGAGGTTGCCCTCGGAGCCGAGCAGACGGTTCACTTCCGGGTTGTCGGTGCCGCTGGCCATGTCCTCGACGTTGGCGGAGGTGATGCCCAGTTCCTCGGCCGCGATCAGCGCGTTGAGGGTCCAGCGCACGACGTCGCCCCACTCGTTGTCGCCGTGGCGCACCAGCGGGCCCAGCGGCTCTTTCGAGATGATCTCGGGCAGGATCACGTGATCGCCCGGGTTCTCGAAGGTGGCGCGGGTCGCGGCCAGGCCGGAGGCGTCGGTGGTGTAGACGTCGCAGGCACCGGCCAGGTACTGCTGCTGGGCCTCGGCGTTCGTCTCGATCGGGACCGGCTCATACTCCATGTTGTTCTTGCGGAAGAAGTCCGCCAGGTTGAGCTCGGTCGTGGTGCCGGTCTGGATGCAGACGGTGGCGCCCGAAAGCTCCTTGGCCGAGCTGACGCCCAGCTCCTTCGGAACCATGAAGCCCTGACCGTCGTAGTAGTTCACGCCGGTGAATTCGAACTTCAGATCGACGTCGCGGCTGAAGGTCCAGGTGGTGTTGCGGGCCAGCATGTCGATTTCGCCCGAGGCCAGCGCGGTGAAACGCGTCTTGCCGGTGGTGGGCACGAATTCGACGGCATTGGGATCGCCCAGGACCGCCGCGGCGACAGCGCGGCAGACCGCCACGTCGAAGCCGTTCCATTCCCCGTTGGCATCCGGTGCGGCAAAGCCGACCAGGCCGGTGGTCACGCCGCAGTTCAGCGTGCCGCGGGCCTTGACGTCGTCAAGCGTGCCCGCTGCTGCTGCGCCGGCCGCCAGACCGGCGACGGTCAGCGCGCCGAAAAATACCGTTTTTTTCATGTTTACCTCTTCCTGATTGGCCGCTCCTTGCGAAGCGGATCCCCCGGACTGTCCCGACCGGGTGCATGTCAAGGAGGTGTCCCCCCCTCAGTGGTCGGAGTTTGGGCGGATTCATCACGAGAGGTCAAGGGACACATCAGTGAATTTACGGCATAAACTGGGCCAAGCGGCGCCCGTCGGGCGGGCGATTGGCGACTAGGCCGCCCCCGGCGCGCAGAGCGCGTAGAACCGCTGCGCCGCCAGGAAGGCCCGGCGCTTGGTCTCGGCCTGCTCGGCGGCCTCGGCGTCGGTGCCCCATTGTTCTTCCTGCCAGGTCTCGTCGATGCGGCTGGCCGCCCACAGCTCTTCGGGCGGGGCGACGCCGGTCACCGTGGCCAGTGCGATCACCAGCGAGCCCGAAAGCGCGACGAGGTCGTGAAAGCCGGCCAGCTCGAACGGCGTCATCGCCGCCACGGGCGCGCGCAGCTTGCGCAGCGCATCGGCGGGCTGGGGGATGTGCATGACCCCGGCGCCCACGTTGAGCCGTGCGTCATAGGTTTCCGCGGCCCAGTCGAGCAGCGGGTCCCAGGCCTGGGCCTGCCGCGCGGCCAGCGCCTCGGGCGCCTCGGCGCGGTAGCACAGAAGATCGGTGCCGCCGTAGGCCGCCAGCATCTCGACCACTTCGGCGTGCTGCGGCGTGACCTTGTCGATGGCCGAATTGGCGGCGCGGGTCACCGGCATGGTGCCGGGGTCGATCTTCTCGCCCTGGGCCTGCCATTCGGCGGCGACCGCCTCGGCCAGGGCACGGGTCGGCAGGACCAGCGGCGCCTTGGCCGGGGTCTTCACCGCCCGCCCGTCCAGCGTCACGGTGAACCCGCCGGCCTCGGCCGGGGCCACCTCGGCCCCCGTCCAGAATCGTTTCGCTGCCCATTCCGTCATGCCGGTTGCCTCCAGATCGTCTGCAGCGCGCCGGGCAGGGCCGCGAAGCTGTCCAGCACCGGCGCCAGCGGCGCCAGTTCGGCGGGCGGGTGGTAGCCCCAGCCCACGGCCAGCCCGGCCACGCCGGCGGCGCGCGCCATTTCCATGTCGAACGTCGTGTCGCCCACCATCACCGCGTCGCGCGCCGAGACGCCCGTCTCCGCCAGCGCGGCCTCGATCATCGCCGGATGCGGCTTGGAGGGGTGGTGGTCGGCGACCTGCCGGGTGACGAACACCTGCCCCAGCCCATGCGCCTGCAGCAGCGCCTCCAGCCCGCGGGCGCTTTTGCCGGTGGCGATGCCCAGCAACACGTCCGGCTCGCCCGCCAGGTGGTCCAGCGCCGCCTGCGCACCGGGGAACAGTGGCGCATCCAGCGCGCCGCGCCCGGCCGCCTCGCCCGCCTCGCGCGCGGCGGCGAAGGCGGCGCGGTACGCCTCTTGCGCGCGCTGCACTTCCGCCGGCGCAAGGTCCGGGGCCAGCGCGGCGATGGCGACGGGCAGCGACAGGCCGACCACCCGGCGCACCGCCTCGGCCGCGGGCGCGGGGCGGTCCAGCGCCGCGAAGGCCGCGGTCATGGCGGCGGTGATCGCGCGCTGGCTGTCCACCAGCGTGCCGTCGACGTCGAAGATCACCAGGCGGAGCGCGCTCATGCCTCCTCCTCGAAGGGGTCGAGGGGCACGTCGCGGGCGTCCCAGCCCATCATCTCCCAGGTGCGTTCCATGTGCTCGGGCAGGCGCGCGGTCAGCACCAGGCGCTTGCCGGTCACCGGGTGCAGCAGCGACAGGGCCCGGGCGTGCAGGTGCAGCTTGCGGCTGACCTCGCCGCCCAGCTGCGCGCCCCAGCCGTCGCCCAGGTTCTCCTGCCCCGAGCCGCCGTACTTGCCATCGCCCACGATCGGGTGCCCCAGCGCCGCAATATGCGCGCGCAGCTGGTGGGTGCGGCCGGTGACCGGCACCATCGCCAGCCAGGCGGCGCGCTTGGCCAGCGGGCTGAGCACGGCGTAATCGGTCGTCGCATGTTTGGCGCCGGGGGTGCTGTCGACCTCGCGCGGGTGCAGCGTCAGCATCTTCTCGCCCTCGCCGCCCTTGCCGTGGCCGGGCGCCTTCACGAGGCCGAACTTGATCGTCCCCATGGGCGGATGCGGCACGCCGGCGACCACGGCCCAGTAGATCTTGCGCGTGCTGCGGGCGCGGAAGGCGGCGGTCAGCTTGGCGGCGACGGCGCGGCTGCGGGCCAGAACCAGAACGCCCGATGTATCCTTGTCCAGCCGATGCACCAGGCGCGGCTTCTCTTCGGCGTCGAAGCGCAGTGCCTCGGCCATGCCGTCGACGTGGCGCAGCTGCTTGGAGCCGCCCTGCGTCGGCAGGCCCGGCGGCTTGTTCAGCGCGATGATATGCTCGTCGCGGTAGATCACCGCGGCGCGGATCATCTCGGCATCGGCGGGGCTGACCGCGGCGCGTGCCGGGCGCGGCGCCTCCGGCCCGGGGGCGGGCAGCGGCGGGATGCGCACGGCCTGCCCCTCCTCCAGCCGGTGGGAGGGCTTGATCCGCCCGCCGTCGACGCGCAGCTCGCCCTTGCGGCACATCTTCTCGATCCGGCCCTGGCCCAGCTGCGGGTGACGGCGGCGCAACCAGCGGTCCAGGCGCTGGCCGGCGTCGCCGGCGGTGATGGTCACAGTCTCGACGCCGCTCATGCCAGCATCCCCCGTCCGATCCAAAGGCCCAGCACCGCGGCCCCCAGGCTAAGCCCGACCGAGGCCGCGACATAGGCCGCCGCGGCCGGCCCCGCGCCGGCCTCCCACAGTTTCAGCGCATCCAGCGAGAAGGCCGAGAAGGTGGTGAACCCGCCCAGCACCCCGGCCAGCGCGAAGGGCGCAAAGCGCGCCCCCGCCCCGCTGAGCAACAGCGCCGCGCCCAGCCCCATCAGGGCCGAGCCCAGCACGTTGACCGCCAGCGTGCCCCAGGGAAAGCCGGGCACAAGCCGCGCAGAGGCCTGCACCACGCCAAAGCGCAGCACCGCGCCGATCGCGCCGCCAAGGGCCACCTGTAGTGCCGTGAAAAACATTCCCGCCCCATCGCGCGGGCGGGGCGCAATGTCAAGTTTGGCGCTTCTCGCGCAGCTTTGCGAAGTAATCGACGCGCTTCTTCAACTCCCGCTCGAAGCCGCGTTCGACCGGGGTGTAGTAGACACCGCGCTTCATTGCCTCGGGGAAATAGTCCTGCCCCGAAAAGGCATCCTCGGCATCGTGGTCGTAGGCGTAGCCCTGCCCGTAGCCCTGGTCCTTCATCAGCCCGGTCGGCGCGTTCAGGATGTGCTTCGGCGGCGGCTCGGACCCTGTGGTCTTGGCCGCGCGGCGGGCCGCCTTGTAGGCGGTGTAAACGGCGTTCGACTTGGGCGCCAGCGCCAGGTAGACGACGCCCTGCGCCAGCGCCAGCTCCCCCTCGGGCGAGCCCAGCCTTTCGTAGCTTTCCCAACCCTGCTGGCAGATCGCCTGCGCCTGCGGATCGGCCAGGCCGATATCTTCGACCGCCATGCGCAGCAGGCGCCGCGCCAGGTAGCGCGGGTCCTCGCCGCCCTCCAGCATCCGCGCGAACCAGTAGAGCGCCGCGTCCGGGTCCGAGCCGCGGATCGATTTGTGCAGGGCCGAGATCAGGTTGTAATGCGCATCGCCCGACTTGTCGTATTGCGCCGCGCGCCGGGTCAGCCGGGCCGAGAGGCCGGCGGTGTCGAGCTTGCCCTCCAGCTTCCAGTTCGAGACCTGTTCTACCAGGTTCAGCAGCGCCCGGCCGTCGCCGTCGGCCATCTCCAGCAGCGCCTCGCGTGCCGGCCCGTCCAGCGGCAGCGGGCGCCCCAGCTCTGCCTCGGCGCGCTGCGCCAGGCGTTCGAGGTCCGCCAGGTCCAGTCGCTCCAGCACCAGCACCTGCGCCCGCGACAGAAGCGCGGCGTTCAACTCGAACGAGGGGTTTTCGGTCGTGGCGCCGACCAGCAGGATCGTCCCGTCTTCCATGTGCGGCAGAAAGCCGTCCTGCTGTGCCTTGTTGAAACGGTGGATCTCGTCCACGAACAGCAGCGTCCCCTGCCCGTTCGCATGGCGGTGCTTGGCGGCCTCGAAGACCTTCCGCAGCTCCTGCACGCCGGTGAAGATG
>JBPEXR010000254.1:0-2033 GCA_052031355.1 Paracoccaceae bacterium | reverse complement strand
CCCGGGCGCGCCGCTCCGATCAGTCCCGCGCCTCGGCGAAGTAGCGGCGGGAAATGGCGAAGACCGTGCCGCTCAGCGCCACGAGGGCGATCAGGTTCGGCAGCGCCATCAGCGCGTTCATGATGTCCGCGATCAGCCAGATCAGGCCCAGGTCGCCCACCGCGCCCAGCACCAGCGCCGCCACCCAGGCCAGCCGGAAGGGCAGGATGATCCGCGGCCCGAAGAGGTAGGCCGCCGCCCGCTCGCCGTAGTAGCTCCAGCCCAGGATGGTGGTGAATGCGAAGACCACGAGGCCCAGCGTCACGATCAGGTCGCCCCCGGGCAGGCCGGTGTCGAAGGCCAGCGCGCTCAGCTCGGCGCCGGTCTCGCCGCTGGTCCAGGCGCCGGTGGTGATGATGACCAGCGCGGTCATCGTGCAGACGATGATCGTGTCGATGAAGGTGCCCAGCATCGCCACCGTGCCCTGGCGCACCGGGTCCGAGGTGCGCGCCGCCGCATGGGCGATGGGCGCGCTGCCCAGCCCCGCCTCGTTGGAGAAGACGCCGCGCGCCACGCCGAAGCGGATCGCCGCCATCACCCCGGCGCCGGCAAAGCCGCCCGCCGCCGCGGTGCCGGTGAAGGCATCGGTGACGATCAGCGCCAGTGCCGCCGGCACCTCGGCGATGTTGATCGCCAGGATCAGCAGCGCGCCGGCGACGTAGAGGATCGCCATCAGCGGCACCAAGTGCTCGGCCACGCGGCCGATACGGCTGACCCCGCCGATGATGACGACGAAGGTCAGCACCGCCAGCACCAGCCCGGTGGCCAGCAGGGGCACGCCGAAGGTGCCCTGCATCGCCGCGGCGACGGAGTTGGCCTGCACCGTGTTGCCGATGCCGAAGGCGGCGATGGTGGCAAAGAAGGCGAAGGTCGCGCCCAGCCAGGCCCATTTCGGCCCCAGCCCGTTGCGGATGTAATACATCGGCCCGCCGACATGGCGCCCCTCGGCGTCGGTCTCGCGGTATTCCACCGCCAGCACCGCCTCGGCGTATTTCGTCGCCATGCCGACCAGCGCGGTCAGCCACATCCAGAAGACGGCGCCCGGCCCGCCCAGGAAGATCGCCGTGGCGACGCCGGCGATGTTGCCGGTGCCGATGGTGGCCGAAAGCGCCGTCATCAGCGCCTGGAAGGGCGTGATGTCCCCGGCGTCCGCCGCCACCGTGGCGCGGCCGCGGAACATCATCCGGATGCCGTAGCCCAGCTTGCGCTGCGGCAGCAGGCGCAGGCCCAGCGTCAGGTAAAGACCCGTGCCCAGAAGCAGGACGAGCAGGGGCGCGCCCCAGACGAAACTGCTGATGCTGCTGAGAATCGATTCCATGTCACCCTCCCGGTTCGCGGCCGGCCCAGCGCGGCCCGGGCCGCTTGATGCCGCCTGCGGCCGGCGGGGGCAAGAGGGTGCGCGAAGGCCCCGGGCAACGGCCCCCGAAACGAAACAAGGCGCCCGCGGGCGCCTTGATCAATGGTCGGAGTGAGAGGATTCGAACCTCCGGCCCCTGCCTCCCGAAGACAGTGCTCTACCAGGCTGAGCTACACTCCGACGCTGGGGGCGGATTACCCAATGCCCGCGGCTTTGGCAAGGCCTATCCGCCGGACTTTCTGCGCCGCAGGATGGGCGAAATCCGGAAGGAGGCGGCGGTATAGGCGCGCGAGCGGCTGCGCAGCACGGGGGTGTTGCGCGACGCCCCGCCGCGCGCCTCGCGGAAGAGGATGTAAAGCCCCGAGGCGATGATGATCGCCGCGCCCAGCATGGTCGCCCCGTCCAGCCCCTCGTCGAAGATCAGCGCGCCGTAGAGCGCGGCCCAGAGGATCTGCGAATACTGCATCGGCGCCACCACCGCGGCCTCGCCGTGCTTGTAGGCCTGGATCAGCGCCAGCCCGGCGCCGAACCCCAGGACCGAGATGACCAGCACCCCCACCAGGTGCATCAGCGGCATCGGCTGGTAGACCAGCGGCAGCGCGCCGCCCATCAGCAGGAAGTTCGTCGCCATCGGGTA
>JBPEXR010000253.1:0-1840 GCA_052031355.1 Paracoccaceae bacterium | reverse complement strand
GCAGTGGGCGATCTCCAAGAAAAAGGACGATTACATCGGCAAGGCGGCGCAGGCGCGCCCGCACCTGGCCGCGCCCGATCGCTGGCGCCTGGTCGGCCTGCAGGCCGAGGATGACGGCGTGCTGCCCGAGGGCGCCTATATCCTGGACGAGGGCCTGAACGAGAACGGCCAGCGGCGCACGCAGGGGCGCGTCACCTCCACCTACCATTCGCCGACGCTGGGCCACGGCATTGCCATGGCCCTGCTGCGCGGCGGGCCCGAACGGATGGGCGAAACGGTCGAGGTGGCCAGCCGCGCCGGCGGGCCGCGCCGGGCGCGCGTTGTCGATCCGGTCTTCCTGGACCCTGAAGGAGAGCGGCAGAATGTCTGACACGCCCATCGCCCCCGCCGCGGACATCGCGCCGCCGCTGGAGCTGTCGCGCCGCACCGCCGGCATGGTCACCCTGCGCGGCGACCTGTCCGCCCCCTGGATGGCCGAGGCGCTGAAGGCCGTCGGCGCCCCCGAGGTGCCGGGCCAGCGCCGCATCACCGGGAAGGGCGAGATGCACCTGGCCTGGATGTCGCCGGACGAGCTGCTGCTGCTCTGCCCCCGGGCCGAGGCCGCCGGGCTGGCCGCGCAACTGGCGCAGGCCCTCGAGGGGCGCTTTGCCCTGGCGGCCGATGTCTCGGACGCGCGGGTGCTTTTCGAGATCGACGGCGCCTTCTGGCGCGAGGCGCTGGCCACGCTCGCCCCGGTGGATTTCGACCGCGACGTCTTCGGCCCCGGCGAGATGCGGCGCACGCGCCTGGCGCAGGTGCCGGCGGCCATCTGGTGCGAGGGCAGGGACCGCGCGCGGCTGGTTTGCTTCCGCTCGGTCGCATCCTATGTGTTCGACGTGCTGCAGACGGCCGCGGAGCCTTACGGCGCGGCGCAGGACGCCTGGCCCTGACGCCCGCCGCCGCGCGGGCCCGCGGGGCCGCGCACCCCGCCGCGCCCCGGCTGCCGCGTCCGCCGGGCGAAGATGACCGTCCCGATCGCCCTTGACGCCGCCCGGCGCAAGGGACCATCTAGCGGACGTAACGCAATGCAATTTCTGACCAAGGGGGGCCTGACCATGGCTTTTGAACTTCCCGATCTTCCCTATGCCCACGACGCGCTGGCCGACCTGGGCATGTCGAAGGAAACCCTCGAATACCACCACGACATTCACCACAAGGCCTACGTCGACAACGGCAACAAGGCGATTTCCGGCACCGAGTGGGAAGGCAAGTCGGTCGAGGAGATCATCAAGGGCACCTATGACCCCAACGCGGTCGCCCAGAACGGCATTTTCAACAACGCCTCGCAGTACTGGAACCACAACCAGTTCTGGGAAATGATGGGCCCGGGCGAGAACAAGAAGATGCCGGGCGAGCTGGAAAAGGCGCTGACCGAAAGCTTCGGCTCGGTCGACAAGTTCAAGGAAGAGTTCGCCGCCGCGGGCGCCGGGCAGTTCGGCTCGGGCTGGGCCTGGCTGGTGAAGGACCAGGACGGCAGCCTGAAGGTCACCAAGACCGAGAACGGCGTGAACCCGCTGTGCTTCAACCAGACCGCGCTTCTGGGCTGCGACGTCTGGGAGCATTCCTACTACATCGACTTCCGCAACAAGCGCCCGGCCTACATCCAGAACTTCCTGGACAAGCTGGTGAACTGGGAAAACGTCGCCTCGCGCATGTAAGCGGCGCAGGCCAGGCACGGGGGGCGCAGCAGCCCCCGAAGACCCCGCCCGGGATTGCCCGGGCGGGGTTTTTCGTTGGAACCGCAAAGCCTCGGCAAAGGTTTTTCTCCTGACACTTCACAACAAAGGAGAGCGACATGGCC
>JBPEXR010000252.1:0-1947 GCA_052031355.1 Paracoccaceae bacterium | reverse complement strand
GTCACCGAAATACTTGGTGATCGCCGCCGTCAGGGTCGTCTTGCCGTGGTCAACGTGGCCGATGGTGCCAATGTTGCAGTGCGGCTTGCTGCGCTCAAACTTTTCCTTTGCCATGATGGCCCTCGTCGTTGGGGGGTCGACCGACCCAAGTTACGTCGGGCGCCATTTAGGGAATTGACGAAGGAAAATCAAGCGCCACTTGGCCGCGCCGCCGGGGCCGCGGGCCTTGCGGGGAAAGGCGCCGGCGCGCCCGCGCCGCTTGGTGCGCGCATCCGTGAAAGCTGGCCG
The DNA here is from genome assembly GCA_052031355.1 of Paracoccaceae bacterium. Taxonomy (GTDB): domain Bacteria; phylum Pseudomonadota; class Alphaproteobacteria; order Rhodobacterales; family Rhodobacteraceae; genus JBPEXR01. The sequence goes on along the minus strand of JBPEXR010000252.1, from coordinate 1,659 downwards.
TTCGGGGCGGGTTTCGTGCGCCTGCGCGCGGGGCCGATCAGCCGCCGGTGGCTGCGGTTTCGGGCGGCAGTTCCGCCGCCGCGGAGGAAGCGCCCTCGTCGGTCGCGGTCGCCGCCTCCGCGTCCTCTTCGGTGCCGCCCTCCGTGTCCTCTGCGTCCTCAGCAGGCGCAGCGGCCTCCGGCGCCTCTGGCGCGTTCTCGAACCATTTCTCGGTCCGGTTGGTGCGCACCAGCCAGCGCTCGATCTCCTTGGCGGCGACCACGGCGAGGTTCTCCATCTGCTCCTCGCGCGACTGGGTCAGCCCGGAGCCGAGGAAGGTCTTGCCCGACATCGCCTCCATCGCGGTGATCTGCTCGGGCTCCTCGTTCAGCTTCACGCCGCGCGCGTCGTCCCAGACCGTGACCTTCAGGATCAGCGCCGACTTGGGCGACAGCACCAGCGGCACGCCGGGCTGCGCCAGAACGTAGCCTTCGACCGAGATGCCCAGGTGGTAGAGGCGCGTACCCTCGTAGCGCCCGAACCGGTCCTCGACGGCGGTGGAGACCGCCGCGATCCATTCCTCGGGCGTCGCGTCGCGGCTGACCGGGCCCTTCACGATGTTGGGGGCGACGACGACGTTGTGGCCCAGCGCGAAATCGCCCAGCGGGGCCGGCGGCTGGTCCAGGTCGCGGCCCGAGACGCAGGCCGCCAGCGCCAGCACCGGGGCCAGCAGGGCAAGGCGGGCAAGGGTTCGGCGGGATGGGCGAATGGTCGGCATGGCGGGCTCCTGCAAGGTCCGGCCCGGGATAGCCCAGCCGCGCCGGCGGCGCAACGCGCGGGCCCGGGGTGCCTGGCCGGATGCGCGCCCGTGGACGCCGCACCCCGCCCGCCTTATCTTGGCAGGGAAAGGAGGCGCCCCTTGTCCGCCACCGTCACCCCCCTGCCCCATACCCAGGCGCTGCCCGCGCGCGTGCCGCTGGCCACCCGGCCGATGGGCCTGCTCGCCTCGCTCTCTGCCGCGCGGCGCAACCTTCTGTCGATCATCCCGGAGCTTGCCACGCGCCAGCCCATGGTCTCCGGGCGCACGGGCATCCGCTGGCACATGGTGATGGACCCCGCCGCGATCCGGCGGATGCTGCTGGAACGGGTCGAGGATTACCCGAAATCCGACGTCACCAAGAACCTGCTGGAGCCGGCGATCGGGCAATCGCTTTTCGTGGCCGAGGGGGCGCACTGGCGTTGGCAGCGCCGCGCCGCCGCGCCGGTCTTCGCCGCCTCGCACATGCAGAAGCTGGCCCCGCTGATGACCGGCGCCGCCCGGCGCGCCGCCGACCGGATCGCCGCCGCCGGCGGGGCGAGCCGCGCGCCGGTAGACCTGATGGAGGAGATGGTGACCACCACCTTCGACGTCATCGCCGATGTCACCTTCTCGGGCGGCGGCGGGTTCGAGCGGGACGCGGTGCATGGCGCCATCGACCGCTACATCGCCGCCGCCGGGCGGGTGTCGCTGCTGGACATGCTGGGCGCGCCGGTCTGGCTGCCGCGCCCGGGGCGCGCGATCTCGGGCCGGGCGGTGCGCGAGATGAAGCGCGTCGCCGACGGCGCGATCGAGGAACGCCGCCGCCGCGGCGCGTCCGACCCGCCGGACCTGCTGGACCTGCTGCTGGCGGGCGAGGACCC
>JBPEXR010000251.1:0-3090 GCA_052031355.1 Paracoccaceae bacterium | reverse complement strand
AGATAGTAGCGGTACCGGTCGAACCGGATCGGGAAGGTCTGCTGGTCCTGGGCGTAGGACGTGTTGAAATCGCCCGCTTCACGATAGAACATTAGACTGCTTTCCCTTCTGCGGTAGTCATCTGCACTGCGCTCTCAGCGGTCAGTGCGCCTTGGGCTGCGCGCGTGCCGCGCAGCGTGGCATTCTTAAACCCGTTCAATGATCTTCTCCCCGAAGAGGCCCTGCGGGCGGAAGACAAGGAAGACGAGCGCAAGCATGTAGGCGAACCAGTTTTCGGTCGCGCCGCCAAGGTAAGGGGCACCGATCAGGAACTCGAAGAGCTTCTCGCCGACGCCGATGATCAGTCCGCCGACGATGGCGCCGGGGATCGAGGTGAAGCCGCCCAGCATCAGCACCGGCAGCGCCTTCAGCGCGATCAGCGAGAGCGAGAACTGCACCCCCGACTTGGTGCCCCACATGATGCCCGCGACCAGCGCCACGAAGCCTGCGACCGACCAGACCATGATCCAGATGAAGTTCAGCGACACGCCCACCGACAGCGCCGCCTGGTGGTCGTCGGCCACCGCGCGCATCGCCCGGCCCTGCTTGGTGTACTGGCTGAAGAGCACCAGCACGATCACCAGCAGCGCGGCGATCACCGTGGCGACGATGTCGAGGTTGTCGATGAAGAACCCGTAGTCGAACAGGTTGTACGTCATCTCGTCGATCGTCGCGTTCAGGCCCTGCGGCAGCCCGACGTCGAGGTTCTTGATGTCCGAACCCCACATCAGATCGCCCATGCCTTCCAGGAAGTAGGCCAGGCCGATCGTCGCCATGAACAGGATGATCGGCTCCTGGTTGACGAGGTGGCGGAAGACGAACCGCTGCACCGCCCAGGCGAGCAGGATCATCACCCCCACGGTCAGCAGGATCGCCAGCAAGGCCGGAACGTGCCAGCCGAAGTGGTGGATCTCGGTCCCGAGGGTCGCGTTGATCAGATGCGCGAAGGGCACCTGGCCGTCCATGATGCCGACCAGCGTCAGCGCCGCGAACAGCGCCATGACGCCCTGGGCGTAGTTGAAGATGCCGGAGGCCTTGTAGATCAGCACGAAGCCCAGCGCGACGAGGGCGTAAAGCACCCCGGCCATGAGCCCGTTGACGAAAACCTCCATCCCCCAGATGAACTGCTCAGGCATGGTGCCCCCCATTCGGTGTGAATTGCGTGCGGCGCGGATCAGTCATGGGCCACCCCCAGGTAGGCATCGATGACGTCCTGGTTGTTGCGCACCTCGTCGGGCGGCCCGTCGCCGATCTTCTTGCCGTAGTCCATCACGACCACCCGGTCGCTGAGGTCCATGACCACGCCCATGTCGTGCTCGATCAGGGCGATGGTGGTGCCGAATTCGTCGTTCACGTCGAGGATGAAGCGCGACATGTCTTCCTTTTCCTCGACGTTCATGCCGGCCATCGGCTCGTCCAGCAGCAGCAGCTTGGGCTCGCTGGCCAGGGCGCGCGCCAGTTCGACGCGCTTCTTCAGGCCGTAGGGCAGGCGCGAGACCGGCGTCTTGCGGATGTGCTGGATCTCCAGGAAGTCGATCACCTTCTCGGCGACCTCGCGGTTCTCCACCTCTTCGCGCTCGGCCGGGCCCTTCCACAGCGCCTGCTGCATCAGGCCGGTCTTCATGTGGGTCAGCCGCCCGGTCATGACGTTGTCGAGCACCGACATCCCCTCGAAAAGGGCGATGTTCTGGAAGGTGCGGGCGATGCCCTGCTGCGCCACCTGGTAGGGCTTCATCGGCGCGCGCTTCTCGCCGCGGAACCAGACCTCGCCCTCCTGCGGGACGTAGAAGCCCGAGATGACGTTCAGCATCGAGGATTTGCCCGCCCCGTTGGGGCCGATGATCGCGCGGATCTCGCCTTCGCGGATGTCGAAGGAAATGTCCTTGATCGCGGTGACCCCGCCGAATTTCAGCGTGATGTTGCGCATCTCCATCACCACGCCGCCGATCTTGCGCCCGTCCTCGGTGATGTAGCCTTCGCCAGTGTCTTTCACGGCTGCCGCTCCCAGGTTGGTATTTGCTTCTGCCATGGTCATTCCGCCGCCATCGGCTTGCTCTGCACCGGCACGACCTCGGCGTCGCGGATCTCCAGCGTGGCGCGGATCTTGCCCTTGCGGCCGTCCTCGTAGGTGACCTCGGTCTCGGTGTAGATGGAGCTTTCGCCGCCGTAGAGGGCCTGCACCAGGTCGTCGAACTTCTCGCCGACGATCTTGCGCCGCACCTTGCGGGTGCGCGTCAGCTCGCCGTCGTCGGCGTCCAGCTCCTTGTGCAGGACCAGGAAGCGGTGGATCTGGCAGGCGGCCAGCATCTCGTCCTCGGCGATCGAGCGGTTCACCTCCTCGACGTGGTTCTGGATCATCTCCAGCACCTTCGGATGGCCCGCCAGCTCCTGGTAGGAGCCGTAGGCGATGTTGTGACGCTCGGCCCAGTTGCCCACCGCCGACAGGTCGATGTTGATGAAGGCGACGCAGCGGTCACGCCCGGCGCCGAAGACCACCGCCTCCAGGATGTTCGGGTAGAACTTGAGCTTGTTCTCGACGTACTTGGGCGCGAAGAGGCTGCCGTCGGCCATCTTGCCGACGTCCTTGGCGCGGTCGATGATCCGCAGGTGCCCGGTCTCCTCCTCGAAGAAGCCGGCATCGCCGGTGGCCACCCAGCCCTCGGGGTCCTTGGTGTCGGCGGTGCTTTCGGGGTTCTTGTAGTATTCCACGAAGGTGCCGGGGCTGCGGTAGTAAACCTCGCCGTTGTCGCCGATGCGCACCTCGACGCCCGGGCTCGGCACGCCCACGGTGTCCGAGCGGACCTCGCCGTCCGGCTGCTGGGTGATGAAGACCGAGGCCTCGGTCTGCCCGTAGAGCTGTTTCAGGTTGATGCCCAGCGAGCGGTAGAAGTCGAAGATTTCCGGGCCGATCGCCTCGCCCGCGGTGTAGCCGACGCGGACGTTGGAAAAGCCCAGCGTGTTCTTCAGCGGGCCATAGATCAGCAGCTCGCCCAGGCGGTACTTCAGCCGGTCGCCGAAGCTGACCGGGCGGCCGTCGAGGATCGCCGGGCC
>JBPEXR010000250.1:0-4993 GCA_052031355.1 Paracoccaceae bacterium | reverse complement strand
GCCTTCGGCCTGGGCGAGATGACCGAGGCGGACCCGGTGCAGATGTACCTCAACGACGTTTTCACCGTCACCGTGAACCTGGCCGGCCTGCCCGGCGTTTCGGTGCCGGCGGGCCTTGATTCCAAGGGCCTGCCGCTGGGGCTGCAGCTGATCGGCAAGCCCTGGGAAGAGGGCGAGATGCTGAATACCGCCTACGCGCTGGAGCGTGCGGCGGGCTTCGTGGCCAAGCCCGAGAAATGGTGGTAACCCCTTAGGCCAACTGGGGGACGAGCAGTGGGGCGGGACATGACGATGCGCAAGCTTGTGCTTTCACTCGGGGTGGCGGCGCTGGGCCTTTCGGCCTGTGCGCCCACGGTGCCGGACAGCGCCGCCGGCGTGGGCTTTGGCGATTACGCCGACTACCAGCGCCGCCAGGCGCGCGATGCGCAGCTTGAAGGGCGCAACGTCCAGACCGTCCAGCCCCCCGCCGACGGCGCGGCTGCCGCCTCCTCCCCGCAGTCCGAGGAAGAGGCCCTGGCCGCCGAGGCGCTGGCCGCGACCGGCGCCGGCCCCGCGCCGCTGCAGGGGGGCGGGGGCACGCCGGTGCCCGACCTCAACAACCCCGGCATTTCCGACGAGAACAGCTTCGAGGCGGTGGCCGAGCGCGAGACCATCGAAAGCGACGCCGCGCGCATCGAGGCCAACCGCCAGGCCTACCGCGTCCTGCCGCCCGAGCCGGTGACCGAAGTCGACGCCGGACCCAACATCGTGCGCTACGCGCTGCAGACGACGCACCCGGTGGGCACGCAGATGTACAGCCGCGGCATCTTCAACACCGAGGCGAAGTTCATCCGCAACTGCGCGACCTATCCCTCGGCCGATCAGGCGCAGATCGCCTTCCTGGCCAAGGGCGGCCCGGAGAAGGACCGCGACGGCCTCGACCCCGACGGCGACGGCTTCGCCTGCAGCTGGTCGCCCGAGCCCTTCCGCCGCGCCGTGGGCCGCTGACCGGGTGACCCCGCGCTGGCATCCGTCGCCGAACCACGGCCCGCGCCGGGGCGGGGCGCGGCCCGAATGCGTCGTGATCCACTACACCGCGATGGACAGCGCCGAGGCGGCGCTTGACCGCCTGTGCGACCCGGCGGCCGAGGTTTCGGCCCATTACCTGATCGCGGCGGACGGGCGCTGCTGGCAGCTGGTGGCCGAGGCGCAGCGCGCCTGGCACGCCGGGCAGGGCGCCTGGGGCGGGGCGGGGGACGTCAATTCCCGCTCCATCGGGATCGAGCTCGACAACGCCGGCGGCGCGCCCTTCGCCGAGGCGCAGATGATCGTGCTGGAGGAGTTGCTGGAGGGCATTCTCGCGCGTCACGACATCCCGCCGCGCGCGGTCCTCGGCCATGCCGACATGGCCCCGGGGCGCAAGGTCGACCCCGGCCCGCTGTTCGACTGGCCACGCCTGGCGCGGCAGGGCTTGTCCGTCTGGCCCGAGGTCGGCGGGGCGGAGGCAGGCGATGTGCCGCCCGACCTTTCGGCCTTTCTGCGCGATCTGGCGCGCTTCGGCTACCCGGCCGATGCAGCCCCGCTGGAGGTGGTTCTGGGCGCCTTCCGCGACCGGTTCCGCCCCGGCGCCGAAGGCCCGCTGTCCGCCGCCGATTGCGCCATTGCCGCCGAACTTGCTGCCCGCTGGCCCTGGGCGACGCCCGCCCGGGTGCGCGGCGGCGATGACGCCCGCGCTTGACGCGCGCCCGGGCAAGGCGTAGGCCGCATCTCGCGCGGAGGGCTGGATGGCCGCGGCGCCCCCCGCGGGCGTCGAGGAAAGTCCGGACTCCATGAGGCAACGGTGCCGGGTAACGCCCGGGCGGAGCGATCCGACGGAAAGCGCCACAGAGAACAGTCCACCCCGGTGCAACCGGGGCCAGGGTGAAACGGTGGGGTAAGAGCCCACCGGGGGGGCGGCAACGTCCCCCGCATGGCAAGCCCCACCGGGAGCAATGCCGAATAGGGGTCCCGCGCGGGCAGGTCGGGCAACCGATACCGCCGCAGGCCGCTTCAGCCCAGGGACCCGGGTTGGCAGCTCGAGGCGTCGTGGCGACACGGCGTCCAGAGGAATGGTCATCCAGGGGCGGCGCTTCGGCGGCGCCCTGGACAGAATCCGGCTTACAGGCTCTCCGCGCGCCGAAATCCCCCCGAGGGGGTGTTGACTCGCGCGGCTGCGCGGGTAAAAGGCAGCACTCATACGAATTTGACGGGACGCATCCGCGCCCGGTGCAGGAGACGACCCATGGCGAAGCCGACCACCATCAAGATCCGCCTGAACTCGACCGCGGGCACGGGCCACTTCTACGTGACCAAGAAGAACGCGCGGACGATGACCGAGAAGATGACCGTGCGCAAATACGATCCCGTCGCGCGCAAGCACGTCGAATACAAGGAAGGCAAGATCAAGTAATCTTGCCCTCGCGGGCCCCAGGCCCCCGGATTTGCTGAACGCCGCGCTGAACGCCAGCGCGGCGTTTTCGCGTTTGAGGGGGGCGGGGCCGGGGCCGGGGAGGCGGGAAGCCGCCGCCGCGCGCCCGCCCGGGCGGTTGCCCGCCTGTGCACCGATGCGGGAAGGGACGTGCGGGAACGCGTCCCTCGGGGGGCGGCGTTGAGCGGATGAACCGCCTTGAACGAAAGGACCCCGACATGACCACGATGGAACGCATTCGCCGCGGCGGACCGCGCGCGTTTCTCTTCGCGATGATCCCGCTGGGCTTCATCGCCCTGGTGGGGGTGATGCTGCTGACCGCGCGCCCCGATTACGAGGCCACCGGCGAACGTGCGCCCCTGCCGGAAGCGGCGCAGAGCGAAAGCACCTCGGCCGAGGTCGCCGCCGACTGATCGTGCAGCCTCCGCGCCCCAGCCATTCACGCAAAGAAAAAGCCCGGCTCGCGCCGGGCTTTTTGCCGTTTGCCTGCTGGGGGCAGGGCCCCCTCGCGGCTTACTCGCGATTGCCGAGCAGCTGCAGCAGGAACATGAACATGTTGATGAAGTCGAGGTAGAGACGCAGCGCGCCCATGATCGCCGACTTGCCCAGCCACTCGCTGTCGCCGTGGTGCGCGTGGGCCAGGTACTCGTTCTTGATGTCCTGCGTGTCGTAGGCCGTCAGACCCGCGAAGATCAGCACGCCCAGGATGGTGATCGCGAACATGATCGCCGGGCTGCCCAGGAAGATGTTGATGATCGAGGCGACGACGAGGCCGATCACGCCCATCAGCAGGAAGGTGCCCCAGCCGCTGAGGTCCTTCTTGGTGGTGTAGCCCCACAGCGACAGGCCCGCGAAGGCGATCGAGGTGACCAGGAAGACCTGGGCGATCGAGAAGCCGGTGAAGGCCACGAAGATCCAGGCCAGCGACAGGCCCATGACGGCTGCGAAGACGTAGAAGAACAGCTGCGCCCCGGCCGCGCTGAGGCGGTTGATGGCGGCGCCGAAGGCGAAGACCATGATCAGCGGGGCGAACATGACGATCCAGCCCAGGATGTTCGGGCTCAACGTCACCGGGTCGCGGAACACGGCCAGAAGGTCGGGGCTGGTGCCCACCGCCCAGGCGACCGCGAAGGTCAGCAGCATGCCTACGGACATCGTGCCGTAGACCTTGTTCATATGCGCGCGCAGACCCGCGTCAATCTCGGCAGTGCGGGTGCCGGCCGCGCTGCGGATCGTGTCGAATTGAGCCATTAATGCCTCCGAGAGTTCCCTTTGCGCCGCCGGCGACGGCCGGCGGCTCTCGGGTCAAATATCGGCAAAGCATCGCCGCTTTTCAAGGCTTTCGCGCAAGTATTCGCGTGCTATCGGGGCGGCTCAAGCCAGTGCTGCGGCACGTCCCAGAAGCCGCGTTCCGCCTCGCGGCGCCGTTCGGCCTCTGTCAGGCCGATATCGCGCAGCATCCGGGCGTCGAGACGCTCCAGCGCGCGGCGCTGGCGCCAGGCGGTATGGGCTGCGGCAAGTCGGCGCAGCAGGCCCTGCCGCACCGTGGCCGGCGGGGCGAAGGACAACCGCGCGGCGCGGCGTCCGAAGGGAGAAGTGAGGGTGCGGTCCGACATGGCGGCCTCCGACATTAAGGTTGGTGATGAGCGCTGGACGACTCATCCGCGATGTTGATAGAATGCCCTAAGCGATCACATTTGTTAAACGAATGGTTTTGACGCATTGAATCAAAGGGCGTGATGAAATGAGAAACATGGACATCTCTGTCCTGCGGTCCTTCGTGGCGGTGGCCCAGACCGGCGGGGTGACCCGGGCGGCGGGCTACCTGAACCTGACGCAATCGGCCGTTTCCATGCAGCTGAAGCGTTTGGAGGAGGGTCTCGGCAAGCCGCTGCTGGAGCGTGCGGGCCGCGGCGTGGCGCTGACCTCCGCCGGGGAGCAGCTGCTGGGCTACGCGCGGCGGATGGTCGAGATGAACGACGAGATGGTTTCGCGCCTGACCGAGCCGGCCTTCGAGGGCGAGATCACGCTGGGCGTGCCGCAGGACATCGTCTACCCGGTGGTGCCGCGGGTGCTGCAACGGTTCTACGCCGAATACCCCAAGGTGAAGGTGCAGCTGCAATCCAGCTACACCTACCGCCTGAAAGAGCAGTTCGCCCGCGGCGAGGTGGACGTGATCCTGACCACCGAGCCCGGCCTCGACGCCGGGGGCGAGACGCTGGACGAGGTGCCGCTGCGCTGGATCGGTGCGCCGGGCGGCACTGCCTGGAAGCAGCGCCCGCTGCGGCTGGCCTATTGCCGTTATTGCACCTTCCGCTCCAATGACCTTCGGCGGCTGGATGCGGCGGGCATTCCTTGGGAAATGGCCGTGGACAGCGATTCCGACCGCACGATCGAGGCGACGGTCAGCGCCGATCTGGCCATCACCACCATGCTGGAGGGGCACGCCCCGCCGCACCTGGAATACATCTCGCCCGGCACGATGCTGCCCGATCTCGGCACGCAGAAGATCAACCTCTACGGCCGCGAGGGACCGCTGGGCAAGGT
>JBPEXR010000025.1:0-2095 GCA_052031355.1 Paracoccaceae bacterium | reverse complement strand
ACGGCTTCCGCACCGCCTGGGTGAACCGCGCCGGCGCGCCGGTGGAGCGCCTGCCCTGGCAGCCGACACACATTTGCAGCGATTTGACCGATATTCCCAAACTGGCAGAGATCTGATGGCGCATTTCACCACGACCGACGGGCTGAAGCTTTATTACAGCGACGAGGGCGCGGGCCTGCCGCTTCTGTGCCTCTCGGGCCTGACCCGAAACGGGCAGGATTTTTCCTACGTGACGCCCCACCTCGACGGCGTGCGGATGATCAAGCTGGACTACCGCGGCCGCGGCCGCTCGGACTGGGCGGAGGATGCGCTCAGCTACACCGTCCCGCGCGAGGCGGCGGACGTGCTGGAGCTGCTCGACCACCTCGGGCTCGACCGCGTGGCGGTGCTGGGCACCTCGCGCGGGGGGCTGGTGGCGATGATGCTGGGCTACAACGCCAAGGACCGGCTGCGCGGCGTCGCCTTCAACGACATCGGCCCCGAGCTTGATCCCCGCGGGCTGGAGGCGATCATGTCCTACCTCGGCCGCCCCCCCGCCTGGACCAGCCACGAAGAGGCCGTCGCCGCCCGCCCCACCGCCATGGCCGGCTTCGCGAACGTGCCCGAAAGCCGCTGGCGCGAGGAAGTCCAGAAGCTCTACCGCGAAACCGACGAAGGCCTGGCCCTGACCTACGATCCGCGCCTGCGCGACGCGGTGGAGGCCGCCGGTGCCGAGGGCGCGCCCGACCTCTGGCCCCTGTTCGACGCGCTGGAGGGTCTGCCCATCGCGGTGATCCGCGGCGCCAATTCGGACCTGCTGTCGCGCGAGACCGTTTCGGAGATGAAGCGCCGCCGCCCCGACATGCTGAACGCCGAGGTCCCCGACCGCGGCCATATCCCCTTCCTGGACGAGCCCGAGGCGGTGCGCGTCCTTCACGACTGGCTGGACCTGATGCAATGAACATCGACATGATCGACGCCGCCGCGCGGCGGCTGAAGGGCCATGCACGGCGCACGCCGCTGCTCTCCTCGCCCTTCCTGGACGAGATCGCCGGCCGCCGCGTGCTGGTCAAACCCGAATGCCTGCAACACACCGGCAGCTTCAAGTTCCGCGGCGCCTGGTCGGCGCTGACCGCCCTGCCCGAGTGGCAGCGCGAACGCGGAGTGCTGGCCTATTCCAGCGGCAACCATGCGCAGGGCATCGCCCTGGCCGCGCGCAAGCTGGGGGTGCCCGCCGTCATCATCATGCCGCAGGACGCCCCGGCGCTGAAGATCGCCAACACCCGCGCGCTGGGGGCCGAGGTTGTGCTCTACGACCGCGGCCGCGACAGCCGCGAGGAGATCGGCGCCGAACTGGCCGCGACGCGCAAGCTGACGCTGGTCAAACCCTACGACGAGCCGCAGGTGATCGCCGGCCAGGGCACGCTGGGGCTGGAGATCGCGCAGGATGCCGCCGCCCTCGGCATCACAAGGGCCGAGGTGCTGCTGTGTTGCGGCGGCGGCGGGCTGACCGCCGGCACCGCGCTGGCGCTGGAGGCCCGTGCCCCCGGCCTGCGCGCCCGGCCGGTCGAGCCCGAGGGCTACGACGACACCGCCCGCTCGCTGCGCAGCGGCCGGATCGAGCGCAACCCCGCCGAGGCCGGCGGCATCTGTGATGCGATCCTGACGCCCTCGCCTGGGGAGCTGACCTTCCCGATCATGCAGCGCCTTTGCGGCCCCGGCGTCACCGTGACCGAGGCCGAGGCGCTGCAGGCCATGGCCCTGGCCTTCGCGCGGCTGAAGCTGGTGGCCGAGCCCGGCGGCGCCGTGGCGCTAGCCGCCGCCCTCTTTCACGGCGCGCGGATGGACGCGGACACGGTCATCGCGGTGATCTCCGGCGGCAACGTCGATGCCGCGATCTTCGCCCAGGTCCTGTCGCTGCCCGAGGCCCGCGGCGAAACCATCCAAGGCATCGCCGCGCAGTAGCCGGCGCCTTCACACCGCCCCCCAACAATAGGCGCGCCGCCCCCGGCCCCGCCCGCTTCATCTCGCCAAAAATACTCCGGGGGTGAATGGCGCCGCAGGCGCCAGAGGGGGCAGCGCCCCCTACATCCCTCCCCTTAAACCGCCCCCGGCC
>JBPEXR010000249.1:0-3584 GCA_052031355.1 Paracoccaceae bacterium | reverse complement strand
ACCCCGGCGTAGCCGAAGACCAGGACCCCGGCCCAGGCCAGCGGGATGTAAAGCGCGCCGATGCGCAGCGCCGAAAGGCCCATCGACCACAGCGCGCGGTCGCGGGCGTTCATCGCGGCATTGGCGGTGACCAGCACGCCGTAGCCGAAGAAGGACCAGCCGACGATGCGCAGGTAGCTGGCCACGTAGGGTTCGGCCGCCACCCCGTTGGTCATCGCCCGGGCGATGGGACCGGCGGCCAGCGTCAGGGCCAGCGCCGCCGCCAGGCCATAGGCCAGGCAGGCAAGATGCGTCAGCTGCACGCCGCGTTGGGCGCGGGCGGTGTCGCCCTTGCCCCAGGCCTGGCCCACCACCGGGCCGATCCCGGCCGAAAGCGCCAGCAGCGGCACGAAGGTCAGCTGTTGCACCCGCGTCGCGGCGCCGAAGCCGGCGACGGCGGTCTCGCCCACCACGGCCACCGCGCCCGTCACCACCGCCATGCCCGCCGGGTTGATCGCGTTCGACAGCGAGGCCGGCACGCCCACCCGCAGGATGCGCCTGGCCGAGCGTCCGAAGCCCGCAAGGGGCCGCCCACCGCTGCGCAGGATGCCGCTGCGCCGGGCATATAGCGCGACAGCGGTGAAGGAGGCCGCCCGCGCCAGCAGCGTCGCCAGCCCGGCGCCCGAGGCTTCCATCGCCGGGATCGGCCCCGCGCCGAAGATCAGCAGCGGGTCCAAAGCGATGTTGAGCGTCGACTGGAACACCATGACCGAGGCCGCGACCCCGCCGCGCCCGCCGGCGCGAAAGGCGGCGTTGATGACCATGCCCGCCACCAGGAAGGGAAAGCTGGCGCACCAGTAGGGGATGTAATCCATCACCGCATCCAGCACCGCGCCCCGCGCGCCCATGAGCCCGAAGAGGGCCGGCGCCGCGAAGTAGAAGACCGTGGTCATTGCGCAGGCCAGCGCCGCCGCCAGCAGCACCGCGTGAAAGGCCAGCCGCCCCGCCTCGGTATCGCCGGCGCCGCGCCCCAGGCTGTTGGAGACCAGCGCGTTCGCCCCGGCGCTGAGGCCGATCGACAGCGAGATCAGCGTCGCGATGACCGGGAAGATGAAGCCGATGGCCGTCAGTTCGGCCGCGCCGATCCGGGCCAGGAAGAAGGCATCCACCAGCCCCACCATCAGGACGCCCAGGATGCCCAGCGACATCGGCGCCGAGATACGCGCGATGGCGCGCCAGACAGGCCCGCGGTTCAGGTCCCGGTTGGGACTGTCCTCGTGCGGATGGGTGTCACCGTGGTGTTCGCTCATCCCCGCGCAGATAGGCGGCGCGGGGCAGGGGGCGAGTCACTCGGCCTCCGCCTCGATCACAACCCCGACAACCGGGCCCATGATGCGGCCGAAATCCGACCGGCCCAGCGCCGGCGCATGCAGCCGCGAGACGCTGCCATCGAAGTAGAGCGCCTGCGGCACCTCCAGCACGTCGCGGAAGAGGGTGCCGAACTCATGGAAGGTGACGGGCGCGTTGGAGATGGCGAAGATCACACGGTCGCCCTCGGCGCTGGTGCCGACGCCGTTGCGCAGGTGCCGCGAATCGCTGTCCTTCAGGAAGCGCGGGTGCAGCGCGCCGTCGATCACCAGCATCGGGCCGGACTGCGTCGCGTGGCGGCACTTGGGGGCCTCTGCCTCGAAGGCGCGGGTCTCGATCACCCGGGCGCGGCCCTCCTCGATGCAGAAGACACCGTTCGGCAGCAGGCCGAAGTTGCCCGGCCCGGCGTTGGTGATCAGGCGCATCTCCTCTTCGCCGTCCTCGACGTAATGGCCCACCGGGCTGCGGTCGTCGTGGTACATGCCGGCGTTCATCGCGAAGCCCAGCGCCGCGTTGCGCCGCGCCAGCGCACGGTTGATGTTGCGGAACTGGCCATAGGGGGCGCCGTTCTCGTCGTAGAGGAACAGCCGCAGGTCCTGGGTCTCGGGGCGCACCTCGCAGACGGTGTAGCTGGCGCCGCGATGCTCCACCTCGCGGCAGGGCACCTCGGCCTGCGGCTGGGCCTCGGCGACCGCGCGGCCGGGCGCGGCCAGCAGCAGCGGCAGCGAGACCAACCCCAGAAGCAGCCACCAGCCCCGGGTCATTCGCCCTCGGTGTCGCGGCGAACGGTTTCCTGCGCGAACAGGCGGCGCGTCTCGTCCATCCGGTCGAAGGTCTCGTCGAGGCGGAACCGAAGCTGCGGCGCGTATTTCAGCGTCACTTCCTTGGACAGCGCCCGGCGCAGCTCGCCCTGGTTGCGCGCCAGGATCTTCAGCGCGTTCTCCTGCCCGCGCCCGGCCAGCGGCAGCACGAAGACCGTCGCGACCTTGAGATCGGGCGAGCAGCGCACCTCGCCCACGGTCAGCGACAGGCGGTTCAGCTCGTCGTCGTGGATGTCGCCGCGGTTGAGGATGTCCGACAGCGCACGGCGCAGCAATTCGCCCACGCGAAGCTGCCGCTGCGAAGGGCCGGGCCCGTCGGTGAATCGGTTCGATGCCATGGCCGAGATCTAGGCGCTTCGGCGGGCTTTGCCAAGCCGTCGCCCCTCCGCTAGGAAGGGCGCAGGGCCGCGCCGGACGCGCGCCGGGACAACCACAGGGGATGCGCAGGATGACCGAACAGCCGGGAATCGTCGTAACGGGGGCCTCGGGCCGCATGGGCCGCATGCTGATCGAGGCGGTGCGCGCCTCGGATGCCGCCCGCCTCGTCGGCGCGGTCGAGCGGCCGGGCCACGAATGGATCGGCCAGGACCTCGGCACCGCGATGGGCGGCGCGGAGATGGGCCTCACCGTCACCGACGATCCGCTGGAGGCTTTCGCCAAGGCCCAGGCGGTGCTGGATTTCACCGCCCCCGACGCGACGGTGGAATTTGCCGCCCTGGCCGCCCAGGCCCGCGCCGTGCACGTGATCGGCACCACCGGCATGGAGGAGCGGCACCTGGCCAAGCTGGATGCCGCCGCGCGCCACGCGGTCATCGTGCGCGCCGGTAACATGAGCCTGGGCGTCAACCTGCTGGTGACGCTCACCCGCCGCGTCGCCGCCGCGCTGGGCGAGGAGTTCGACATCGAGGTGGTCGAGGCGCATCACAACCGCAAGGTCGATGCCCCCTCGGGCACCGCGCTGATGCTGGGCGAGGCCGCCGCCGAAGGCCGCGGCGTCACGTTGGAGGAGGCCGCCGACCGCGGCCGCGACGGCATCACCGGCGCCCGCAAGCCCGGCGCGATCGGCTTCTCGGCGATCCGCGGCGGCGACATAGTGGGCGAGCATGACGTGATCTTCGCCGGCCCGGGCGAGCGGGTGGTGCTGCGCCATGTCGCCTCGGACCGGATGCTGTTCGCCCGCGGCGCTCTGCGCGCCGCCCTCTGGGGCCAGGGCCGCGATCCCGGCCAATACGACATGCTCGACGTGCTCGGTCTCAAGGGCTGACCGGGCGCCGAGATCCGCCCCCCGGATCCCCTTCATCTCGCCAAAAATACTCCGGGGGTGAATGGCGCCGCAGGCGCCAGAGGGGGCAGCGCCCCCTCACAAGCCGCCCGGAATCAGCTCCCGCGGTAGGTCGAATACCCGAAGGGCGAGAG
>JBPEXR010000248.1:0-2190 GCA_052031355.1 Paracoccaceae bacterium | reverse complement strand
AGCGCCCCCCACGGACGCCCGGTGATCTACCTGCTGGCGGCGATGGTGGCGCATTCGGCGCTGACGGGCGAGCCCGCGCCCCGGCCCGACACGCTGCCCGGCGCGCTGCCGCAGGCCCTGCGCGACAATTACGCGGCGCTGGCGGCGCGGGTGCACCAGCTGACGCAGGCCGAACTGGCGGGAAGGGGTGCGGCGCTGGGCGCGGAGGCACCGCTGCAGCAGGCCGCGGCGCAGCCCGCCGCGGCGCGGGAGCCGCCGGAAGAGGACGACCCCGCCACCGCCCCCGCTGCACCCGCCGAAGACAGCGCCGCCGCCGCGCCAGCCGCGCCGCCCCAGACCGCCCCCGCCGACCGCGCCGCGCCCGATGCGGCATTCAGCCCCCTCCTCGCCGCCCTCGCCCTGCCGCCCCTGCCCGCCCCTGGCACCGCGCAGCCCGCCGCCGAGAACGGTCTTGCCGCCCCCGCGGTGGCCTTCGGCCTCAACGGCATCGCCGACTGGTCCACCCAGCTTCCCTTCCTCGATCTGATGAAAACCGCGCGCCCCTGGATCGGGCACCTGCCCGGCCAATGGGGCGGCATCTCCGCCGAGGAACTGGAGGCCGAGGGCGTGCTCTCCCCCGAGGGCTGGCCGCTGCGCGTGCCGGACCGGGCCGCCAAGCTGGAAACCCTCGTTCTGACCGATCTGCCCCCCGACACCGCCGGCGCCGAGGGGCGCTACCTCGTGCGCTGGGAGGGCCAGGGCCGGCTGACCCTGGGCGGACGCGCCCGCAACGTAGCGCGCCGCGGCCCGCGCGCGCTGACCTTCGATTTCACGCCCGGCGACGGGGCGGTGGCCCTGGCGATCGAGGCGACCGAGGCGTCCGACCCGCTGCGCAACATCACCGTGGTGCGCGAGGACCGCGCGCACCTCTGGGAGGCCGGGCTGATCTTCAACCCCGACTGGCTGGCGCAGATCGCCGACGCCCGCGGCCTGCGCTTCATGGACTGGATGATCACCAACGGCAGCCTGCAGACGGGCTGGCAATCGCGCCCCCGGCCGCAGGATTACAGCTTCATGTGGCGCGGCGTCCCGCTGGAGGTGATGCTGGCGCTGGCCAACCGCATCGGCGCCGAGCCCTGGTTCAACCTGCCGCACCGCGCCAGCCCGGACGACGCCCGCGCTTTCGGGGCGGCCCTGGCCCGCGGGCTGCGCCCCGACCTGCGCGCGCAAATCGAATATTCCAACGAGCTTTGGAACGCGATCTTCCCGCAGGCCCGTTGGGCGCAGGAGCAGGCCGAGGCGCGCTGGGGCCCGCGCGGCGAGGGCATCGAGGGCGCGATGCAATTCGCCGGGGCCCGCGCGGCGGAGCTGCTGGACGCCGTGGCCGAGGGTTTCGGCCCCGGGGCGGAGGCGCGCCTGCAGCGCGTTGTCGGGGTGCATACCGGCTGGCCGGGGCTGGAAGAGCCGCTGCTGAAAGCCCCCCTTGCCCAGGCTGAGGGCGCCGCCCCGCCGCATGAAAGCTTCGACGCCTATGCCGTCACCGGCTACTTCGGCCACGGGCTGACAGAAGATGCCGCGCGGCTGGACGGATGGCGGCGCACCGGCCCGCCGCTGGCCTTCGACCAGATGGCGCTGGAGCTGCGCGGCACCTCCATGGCCGAACTGATCGAGGAGCTTTGGCCCCACCACGCCAAGGTCGCCGCCGATCACGGGCTGGAGCTGCTGATGTACGAGGGCGGCACCCACGTGCAGACCCCGGCAGAAGTCGCCGCCGCCGGCAGCACCGCCGAGGCGACAGCGCTGACCGACTTCCTGACCGCCTTCAACTACAGCCCGCAGATGGGCGAGCTGTATACCGCGCTGCTGGCCGAATGGCGCGCCCTGGGCGGCGGTCCGTTCAACGCCTTCGTCGATGTCAGCGCGCCTTCGCGCTGGGGCAGCTGGGGGGCGCTGCGCCACCTCGGCGACACCGAGAACCCGCGTTGGCAGGCCCTGATGCGCGAAAATGCCCGCGAGACGCCAGAGGGCGCCGCCGCGCCAGATGGCGCAGCCGCCCCTGCCTCCGAGCCTGCCGGGCCGCATGCCTTCCAGCATGGCGTCATCCGCCAGGGCGGCGCCGGGCACGACCGGCTGGAGGGCAGCGCCTGGGCGGATGTGCTGACGGGCGGCGAAGGCGATGACGTGCTGCGCGCGGGCGGCGGCGCCGACCTG
>JBPEXR010000247.1:0-10875 GCA_052031355.1 Paracoccaceae bacterium | reverse complement strand
TCGACGTCTTCGCCCAGGCCTTTCAGAAGCCCGCGCCATTCGCGGTGCAGCGCGGCGCTTTCACCTTCTTCCCAGCGGTGAAGCCAGGCCAGGCTGTGCCGGGCCCAGGCCTCCAGCAGGCGGGCGGGGGCAATCTCGGCGCAGCCTTCCTCGTAGAGGGCCGTCTCCTCGGGGCGCTCGCCGGGGTTGGGCCCGGCCATCAGCGGCAGCGTGAAGCCCACCACCAGCCAGTCCGGCACCGCGCCGGGCACCGCGCCCTCCGGCAGGCAGAGGCGGAAGGCGCCGCAGCGCGCGCCGTTGACGTAGATCCGGCCTTCCCAGTCGAATTCCACCGCCACCTCGGGCGGGGCGAGTGCGCCAAGGGCGTTCTGCAGCCCGCATTGCGCCAGCGGCAGCATGATGCAGGCCCGCTCCAGCGGCACTTCGGGCGCCAGGACCAGCGCGGCGCGCAGCGCCTCGGGCCCCGGGGCATAGACCAGCAGCCCGCCGTCGCAGCCCAGCATCGCCTGGGCGCAGGCCGCCGCCACCGGGTCCGCCCCCGCCGGCGCGGGCACGCCCCGGATCAGCGGCGGGAAGGCCGGCGCCTCGGCCGCCTCCAGCCCGGTGACGGCGCCGCTCATGCCGGGGTGCGCGGCTTCAGCGCGCGCGCCACGCTGCGGAACGCCTCGGCCTGCGGGCTGTCGGGCTTGGAGACGACGATCGGCGCGCCCCCGTCGGCGGCGGTGCGGATGTCGAGGTGCAGCGGCACCTCGGCCAGCAGCGGCACGTTCAGCTTGGCCGCCTCGGCCGCCACACCGCCATGGCCGAAGACATGCTCCTCGTGCCCGCAGTTGGAGCAGATGTGCGTCGACATGTTCTCGATCATGCCCAGGATCGGGGTCTTGAGCTGGCGGAACATGTCGATGCCCTTGCGCGCGTCCAGCAGCGCCACGTCCTGCGGGGTCGACACGATGATCGCGCCGTCCACCTGCGTCTTCTGGCACAGCGTCAGCTGCACGTCGCCGGTGCCCGGCGGCAGGTCGACCAGCAGCACGTCGAGCGCGCCCCATTGCACCTGGTTCAGCATCTGCTGCAGCGCGCCCATCAGCATCGGGCCGCGCCAGACGACGGCCTGGTCCTCGTTCGTCATCAGGCCGATCGACATCATTGTGACGCCGTGGTTGCGCAGCGGCAGGATGGTCTTGCCGTCGGGGCTGGCCGGCCGGCCCGAGACGCCCAGCATCCGCGGCTGGCTGGGGCCGTAGACATCGGCGTCGAGCAGACCGACGCGCATTCCCTCGGCCGCCATGGCGCAAGCGAGGTTCGCGGCGACGGTGGATTTGCCCACCCCGCCCTTGCCCGAGGCGATGGCGATGATCCGGTCCACCCCGGCGACCTTCTGCGGGCCCGCCGGCTCGGCCTTGCGGCGCGGCTTCAGGTCCGGCGGGGCCGAGGGCGTCGAATGCGCGGTCATCGCCGCGGCGACGGTCTTCACCCCTTCCAGCGCCTTGACGCGGGCTTCCGCCTCGGCGCGCACGGGCTCCATCGCCTCGGCCTTGGCCGGGTCGATCTCCAGCACGAAACGCACCGCGCCATCCTCGACCGTCAGCGCCTTCACCATGCCGGCAGAGACGATATCGCCGCCCGAGGGCAGCTTCACTTCCTTGAGGGCCGCAAGGACCCCTTCACGTGTCATAGTCACTTATTCCTGGCCCTTGATGGTTCCGGTCACCACGTGCTCCAGGTCGAGGCCGGGCACCGTCAGCACCACTTTCGCCTCGAAGCTTTCGCCCGCGGTATCGCCTTTCTTGCGCATCGCTTCCTCGATCGCCTGCTGCGAGGTGACACCCACCTGCTTCAGGAACTTGCGCATCGACATGTTGAAATCGTCGCTCATGGCCTGTCCTTTCCTTTCCGGCCCCCCGCGCGCCGGGATTGACGCGCGGCGGCCCGCCTCTTTACCCTTTCGTGGCGGCCCCGCGCCGGGTGTGCCCTGGCACCGCGCGCGCCGGCCGCGCTGGACTTGCGCCGGAGGCGCCGCGCCCATGCGATACCGCGACACCGCCAAGGCCCCTGCCCGCCGCCGCCACGCCCCACGGCGTGGCCCGGCGCGGCTGCTGGCCGTTCTGGCCCTCATCCTGACGCCTCTTTCGGGGCAGACGCAAGGGGCGGAGCTGACCCTCGCCGCCCCGCAGGCACTGCTGGAGGGCGGGCTGCTGCAGCACCTGGCGCCGCGGTTCCTCTTCAAGACCCGCCATAGGCTGGCGCTGGTGGCTTCCGGCGCCGGTGCGGAGCCCGCGCTGCGCCTGCAACCCGGCCCGCCCGGCCAGCCGGTCTTCGAGGGCGCGGGCGCGACCTGGCACCTCAGCCACGACGGCAGCGCGGGCGCGCAGGCCTTCGCGGATTGGCTGACCTCCGAGGCAGGCCAGCGGGCGCTGGCGAATTTCCCGCCCGGCGGCCCGCCCGCCTTCCGCCCCGCCACAGCGCGCGCCGCCCCGGCCCAGGCCGCCGCGCCCGAGGGCGACGTGCGCCTGGGCGCCGAACTGGCCGAGGCGCTGTGCGGGCGCTGCCATGTCACCGGGCCGGACAGCCGGTTGAAGGGCATCGGCTCCACCCCCTCGTTCCGGCTGATGCGCGCCCTGCCCCGCTGGCAGGAGCGGTTCGAGATGTTCTACGTCCTCAAGCCGCACGGCGCCTTCACCCGCGTTGCCGAGGTCACGCCGCCCTTCGACCCGATGCGCCCGCCGCCCATCGCGCCCGTGGAGCTGACGCTGGACGAGCTGGAAGCGATCACCGCCTTCGCGGCCAGCCTCGCGCCCGCCGACCTGGGGGCCCCGCTGGCGCATCAGTGATCGCGCCGCTTGCTGAAGTAATCCTCGGTCGTGCGCGGGCGCGGGCGTTCCGGTCCGGCGAAGGGGGCGTTCTGCGCGTGGTACTGCGCGTTCACCCGGCAATCGTCGCACATCTGGATCATCCGCGCCGCGTCCGAGGAGGCGAACATCGCGTGTTTGCCGGCCAGCTTCTCGGTGATCTTCTCGATCGTCGAGCGCACGCCGAAGAGGGTGCCGCATTCGATGCAGGCGAAGGGCTCTTCCTCGTTCAAAACCTGCTGGGTCAACGCCTCGGGGCCCAGGTGCATGCGCGGCTCCAGCGTGATCGCCTGCTCGGGGCAGATGGTGCGGCAGATGCCGCATTGCAGACAGGCGTCCTCCTGGAAGCGCAGCTCGGGGCGGTCGGGGTTGTCGACCAGCGCGCCGGAGGGGCACAGCGAGACGCAGGAAAGGCACAGCGTGCAGGCCTCGCGGTCCACCAGCACGGCCCCGTAAGGCGCGCCCTCGGGCAGCGGCAGCGGCGCCTCGGCGCCGGGGTTCAGCGCCTGCGCGCCCAACCGGGCGACGTTGCGGCGGGTGCCCATCGGCAGCACGGGCTCGGTCAGCGGCGGCGGCGGGGCGAAATCGTAGAGGGCATCGGACAGCGCCTCGGGGTCCGCGGCCTCGATCAGGCGCAGGCGGTCCGGGCCGGCCATCGCCTCGGCCAGCGCCACCTCGCGGGCCAGCGCTTCGCGTTCGGTGCGCGGCGAGAGCGCCACCTCGACCGAGGCGAAGCCGCAGGCCAGCGCGGCCAGAGCCTCGGCATGGCCGAAGCCGGAGACGGTATCGAGCTCCAGCGGCAGCACCGCGGCGGGCAGCCCGCGGAAATGCCGCGCGGCCAGGGCGATCGCCTCGCGGCCGTGGCCGGCGTCGTGCACCAGCAGCCGCGGCGGGCCGGCCACCTCCGGCCCACCGGCCTTGCGGTAGCTGCGGGCCAGAACCTCGAACCGGCGGAACAGGCTCTCGGGCGCCGGCGCGTCATAGGTGATCGCCCCCGAGGGACACAGCGCGGCACAGGCGCCGCAGCCGGCGCAGACCATCGGGTCCACCGCCACGTGATCGCCCGCCGGGCTGATCGCGCCGGTGGGACAGATGTCCAGGCAGTTGGAGCAGCCCACCTGCCCGGCCCGGGAATGCGCGCAGAGCGATTCCTCCAGCCGCAGGTAGAGCGGTTTCTCGAAGGTGCCGACCAGCTGCACCGCCTCGGTCAGCACGGCGGCCACGGCCCAGGGATCGCGCGGATCGGCGCGCAGGTAGCCCTCGCGCTTTTCCGGCGCGGGCACCAGCGCGGGCGCGCCCGAAAGGTCCAGGATGATGTCGCAGGCCGAGGCCGCGCGCGGCTGCGCCGGCCCCCAGTCCAGCGCCCCGCGCCCGCCGGGCTCGACCTGCGCCAGGTTCTCGAACTGCGTCTCGAACTGCCCCAGCGCGCCGGTGACGCGCCGCAGCGTGCCGGTGACCGCGTCGAAGCGGCGATCCTCCGGCGGTGGGGTGCCCTCGGGCAGAAGCACGGTGACGGCCAGCGCCTCGGCCAGCTGATCGGCGGCACGCAGCGCGGCGTCAGGCGCGCCGAAGATCAGGCAGGTCCCGGCAGAGGCGACATCCAGCGCGCGCGGGCTCGGCTCTTCCAGCTCCGCCAGGGCCAGCAGCGCCGCCATCTTGGGGCCGGCCTTCTCGGCCTCCGCGCTCCAGCCCGCGCGGTCGCGCAGATCGACATAGCCGGCCGCCGGCGTGCCCGCGTCCTCGCCAAGCTCCTCGAAAAACGCGCGCTCCTGCTGGCAGGCGATCACCGTCTCGCCTTCCGCGAGGGCCGCGGCGGCGACGCCCGCCTCCCGCGTGCAAAGCGCGCTGTGCACGCGCGAACAGCTCATGCCGCTGGCGCCGTCCAGGGTCGCGGCATCGATCGGCTGACTGCCCAGGCAGTCGCACAGCAGTAGTTTCTTGGGCATATGTGGCAGAACTCCCCTAGCGCGCGTCCCCGCGTGCCGTCCCCATCGATCAAGACACAATCCACGCGCAGCGTAAAGGGGAGCGGCCAGATATCGCAACCAATTTGACTTTGGTTGCGGAATCCGCTTTCGTGAACGCGTTCAGGAAAAAAATTCTTTGGATCGCGCCGAAAGCGACGCATGCTGGACGAAACGGGGAAGAGACATGCAACCAACCGGGGGAATCCACGTGACCGCGCCCTTGGGCGTGGTGATCCGGCGCCGGCCGGGCGTGACCCGTTGGGCCCGCTGGTCCTGGCAGGCGGTTGCGGTGATGCCCGGCGCGCCCCAGGCCGACTGGCGCCTGCTGCGCGAGGATGGCGAGACCCGCGAGTACCACGCCGCCACCCCGCAGCTGACCCTCTGGGCTGCCGAGGCCGAGGCCTATGTCGCCAACCTCGCGGCACGCACCCCCTGCATCTACGTCGTCATGCGCGAAGTGCCGGCCCGGGGCGATGCACCCCCGCTGGAGGTCGTTCTGGTCACCGCCTCGCCCTATGAGGCGCAGGATTACACCGACAGCGGCGAGGAACTGGTCGAGAAGGTGCCGATGCCCCCGGGGCTGCTGGCCTGGGTGCGCGATTTCGCCCTCGCCCATCATCACGAGGAACCCTTCGTGAAGCGCCGCCGCGACCGCGCGCGCACCGATAAGGTGGAGGATGGCAAGGGCGATCCACGCATCCGCCAGATGGCCGACATCTACCGCGCCCCCGCCAGCCTGCGCCGCGCCGGTGCGCCCACCGCCGAAGCCGCCCCCGGCGCCAAGCCCGCGAGGTGCCAGCGATGAGCACGCGCGAGGATTTCTGGTCCCGCCGCCGCGCCCGCGTCGCCGAGGAAGAGCGTGCCGAGGCCCGGGCCCGCGCCGAGGCCGAGCGGCAGGCCCGCGAGGTGGCCCTGGCCGAGCGCAGCGACGAAGAGATCCTCGAGGAACTGGGCCTGCCCGATCCCGACACCCTGAAGGAGGGCGACGATTTCGCCGCCTTCCTGCGCGAGGCCGTGCCCGAACGTCTGCGCCGCCGCGCGCTGCGGCGCCTTTGGCGCAGCAACCCGGCGCTGGCGAACCTCGACGCGCTGGTCGATTACGGCGATGACTTCACCGACAAGGCCACCGTGGTGGAGAACCTGCAGACCGCCTACCAGGTCGGCCGCGGCATGCTGCGCCACGTCGAGGCGCTGGCCGCGCAGGCGGAGGCCGACGCGGAAGCAGAAGCGGAAGTCGCAACCACCGCGCCGGAGGAAACCCCAGAGGCTGCTGATGCGGCGGCCACCGCCGCGGCACAGACCGACATGGCCGATACCGCGCCCACCGAAAGCGAAACGACACCCCACACCCCCGACCAACCGGCCCCGCGCGAAACCGCCGCGCTGGAGGAGGCCGAGGACCCACCCCCCGTTCCACGCCGGATGCGCTTCCACCCCGTCGGATAGCCCCCCGGTCCAGCCAGCCACAAGCGAGCCACGACATGAGCACCACAATGGAACTGCCTGAAATCGCCGAGGAAGATCGCCTGCGCGCCGATCTTTACAACTTCCTCGGCGCGCTGCTGGCCGGGCCGCCCGATGCCGGGCTCTTGACCCAGACCGCGGCGCTGCAGGGAGACCAGACCGACCTTGGCCAGGCGATCGGCGCCATGGCGCGCCTTGCCCGCGCCACCACGCCCGAAGGCGCCGAGCGGGAGTTCAACGACCTCTTCATCGGTCTGGGGCGCGGCGAGTTGCTGCCCTATGCCTCCTACTACCTCACCGGGTTCCTGAACGAGAAACCCCTCGCCCAGCTGCGCAGCGACATGTTCGCCCGCCGCATCTCCCGCGCGCCCAATGTCTTCGAGCCCGAGGACAACATCGCCTCGCTGATGGAGATGATGGCCGGGCTGATCACCGGGCGCTTCGCCGAGCCGGCGAGCCTGGAGGACCAGAAGACCTTCTGGTCGCGCCACATCGGCCCCTGGGCCGAGCATTTCTTCACCGACCTCGAGGGGGCGAAGACATCGGTTTTCTACGCGCCCGTGGGGGCGGTCGGCCGCATCTTCATGCAGATCGAACGCGAGGCGTTCCGCATGAGCACCTAGACCAGATTACCAGCCAGGGAGGATCACATGACCCAGCAAAGTGACAACCACAAGCGGCCGGAAGGCGCCTCGCGGCGCGACTTCCTGAAGGCCGCGGGGCTTGCGGCCCCGGCGGCGGCAGCGGCCACCGTGCTTGGCGCCGAAAGCGCCGCGGCAGCGGAGCCCGATCTGACGTCGGAAAAGATGCAGGATACCGCGCACACCCGCGCCTATCTCGCCAGCGCCCGCTTCTGACGGGCCCCGCCCCGCTGGCGACTGGTTGCGTGACGCCCGACTGACAGCGGTCCATCGAAAGCCCGCGGTCCCGCGTAAGGATCGCATGGGAGGATACTGACATGCTTAGGAAAAAGACCAACGGGGTTGCGCGACGCCCCCAGCGGAACAGCCTGATTTCCAACATTGCCGAAAGTGCCATCGACCGCCGCGCCTTCCTGCGCGGCTCCGGCCTTGCGATCGGCGGCCTGGCGGCGATCGGCGCCACGGGCGGCACGGTGACGCAGGCCAGCGCGGCCACCGCCGCCGAGGGCGCGGTCAAGACCGTCAAGTCGGTCTGCACGCATTGCTCGGTCGGCTGCACGGTGATCGCCGAGACGCGCAACGGTGTCTGGACCGGCCAGGAGCCCGGCTGGGACAGCCCCTTCAACCTCGGCGCCCACTGCGCCAAGGGCGCCTCGGTGCGCGAGCACGCCCATGGTGAGCGGCGCCTCAAGTACCCGATGAAGAAAGAGGGCGGCGCCTGGAAGCGGATCTCCTGGGAGCAGGCGATCGAGGAGATCGGCGACGGCATGCTGAAGATCCGCGAGGAAAGCGGGCCGGACAGCGTCTACTGGCTGGGCAGCGCCAAGCACAGCAACGAACAGGCCTATCTCTTCCGCAAGTTCGCCGCCTACTGGGGGACGAACAACGTCGACCACCAGGCACGGATCTGCCATTCGACCACCGTTGCGGGCGTTGCGAACACATGGGGCTACGGCGCCATGACCAACAGCTACAACGACATCCACAACTCCAAGGCCATCTTCATCATCGGCGGCAACCCGGCCGAGGCGCATCCCGTCTCGCTGCTGCACGTGCTGAAGGCGAAAGAGCAGAACAACGCGCCGCTGATCGTCTGCGATCCGCGCTTCACGCGCACCGCGGCCCATGCCGACGAATACGTCCGCTTCCGCCCCGGCAGCGACGTCGCGCTGATCTGGGGCATCCTGTGGCACATCTTCGAGAACGGCTGGGAGGACAAGGAGTTCATCCGCACCCGTGTCTGGGGGATGGACCAGATCCGCGAGGAAGTCGCGCGCTGGACCCCCGAGGAGGTCGAGCGGGTCACCGGCACGCCCGGCAGCCAGCTGGAGCGGGTCGCCCGCACCCTGGCGAACAACCGCCCCGGCACCGTGATCTGGTGCATGGGCGGCACCCAGCACACCAACGGCAACAACAACACCCGCGCCTACTGCGTGCTGCAGCTTGCGCTGGGCAACATGGGCGTCTCGGGTGGCGGCACCAACATCTTCCGCGGCCATGACAACGTGCAGGGCGCCACGGACCTCGGGGTCCTGTCGCACACCCTGCCCGGCTACTACGGCCTTTCGGCCGGGGCCTGGGCGCATTGGTCCCGCGTCTGGGGCGAGGACCTGGAGTGGCTGAAGGGCCAGTTCCAGACGGTCAAGGCCGCCGACGGCAAGGACAAGAACCTGATGAACCTGACCGGCATCCCGGTCAGCCGCTGGATCGACGGCGTGCTCGAAGCGCCCGAGAACATGGACCAGCCCAACAACGTCCGGGCCATGGTCCTGTGGGGTCACGCCCCCAACAGCCAGACGCGCATGACCGAGATGAAGACGGCCATGGAAAAGCTGGACATGCTGGTGGTGGTCGACCCCTACCCGACCGTCTCGGCGGTGCTGCACGACCGCGAGGACGGCGTCTACCTGCTGCCGGCGGCGACGCAGTTCGAGACGCGCGGCTCGGTCACGGCCTCCAACCGCTCGCTCCAGTGGCGCGAGAAGGTGGTGGACCCGCTCTTCGAGTCCAAGCCCGACCACGTCATCATCGGCATGTTCGCCAAGAAGTTCGGCTGGTCCGACCGCTTCTTCCGCAACATCGAGATGGAGGACGAGGTCACCCCGAACGTCGAGAGCGTCACGCGCGAGTTCAACCGCGGCATGTGGACGGTGGGCTACACCGGCCAGAGCCCGGAGCGCATCAAGCTGCACATGGAGAACCAGCACACCTTCGACCGCACCACGCTGCAGGCGGTGGGCGGCCCGGCCGACGGGGATTACTACGGCATGCCCTGGCCGTGCTGGGGCACGCCGGAGATGAAGCACCCCGGCACGCCGAACCTCTATGACATGTCCAAGCCGGTCTCCAAGGGCGGCCTCACCTTCCGCGCCCGCTTCGGGGTGGAACACGAGGGCGACAACCTGCTGGCCGAGGGCGTCTACAGCCAGGGCTCGGAGATCCAGGACGGCTACCCGGAGTTCACCTACCAGATGCTGGTGGACCTCGGCTGGGACAAGGACCTGACCGAGGAGGAGCGCCGCGTGATCGGCGCCGTCGCCGGGATGGACGAGTTCCGCGGCGTTCTGGGCGAAAGCGACGATGGCGAGGAGGTCGGCGAAAGCTCGATGTCGCCCTTCCCGTCGGACTACAACGAACGCGTCAGCAGCGTGAACTGGAAGACCGACCTCTCGGGCGGCATCCAGCGGGTCGCGATCAAGCACGAGTGCGCGCCCTTCGGCAACGCCAAGGCGCGGGCGGTGGTCTGGACCTTCCCGGACCCGGTGCCGCTGCACCGCGAGCCGCTTTACACCAACCGGCGCGACCTGGTGGCGGACTACCCGACCTACGAGGACCGGAAGTTCTACCGCCTGCCGACCATGTACGCCTCCATCCAGAAGAACGACTTCTCGAAGGACTACCCGATCATCCTCACCTCCGGCCGCCTGGTCGAATACGAGGGTGGCGGCGACGAGACGCGTTCGAACCCCTGGCTGGCCGAGCTGCAACAGGACATGTTCGTCGAGATCAACCCGCGCGACGCCAACGACCTGGGCGTGCGGGACGGCGCCATGGTCTGGGTCGAGGGCCCGGAGGGCGGCAAGGTCAAGGTGAAGGCCATGGTGACCGAGCGTGTCGGATCGGGCGTGGCCTTCATGCCCTTCCACTTCGGCGGCCATTTCCAGGGCGAGGACCAGCGGCACAAGTACCCCGAGGGGGCCGATCCCTACGTGCTGGGCGAGTCGACCAACACCGCCCAGACCTATGGCTATGACAGCGTGACGCAGATGCAGGAGACGAAAGCCACTCTCTGCAAGATCAGCGCGGCATAAGGAGAACGATCATGGCACGAGCCAAATTTCTGTGTGACGCCGAACGCTGCATCGAATGCAACGCCTGCGTCACGGCCTGCAAGAACGAGCACGAGGTCCCCTGGGGGATCAACCGCCGCAGGGTGGTGACCATCCAGGACGGCAAACCGGGCGAGCGGTCGATCTCGGTCGCCTGCATGCACTGCTCGGACGCGCCCTGCATGGCCGTCTGCCCGGTGGATTGCTTCTACCAGAACGAGGAAGGCGTGGTCCTGCACTCCAAGGACCTGTGCATCGGCTGCGGCTACTGCTTCTACGCCTGCCCCTTCGGGGCGCCGCAGTACCCGCAGGCCGGCAACTTCGGCTCCCGCGGCAAGATGGACAAATGCACCTTCTGCGCCGGCGGCCCGGAGGAGACGCATTCCACCGCCGAGTTCGCCAAGTACGGGCGCAACCGGATCGCGGAAGGCAAGCTGCCGATCTGCGCCGAGATGTGCTCGACCAAGGCGCTGCTGGCGGGCGACGGCGACGTGGTCTCGGGGATCTACCGCGAACGCGTGGTGGCCCGCGGCTTCGGCTCCGGCGCCTGGGGCTGGGGCACCGCCTACGACCAAAAGGGCGGCTGAGCCGCCGCCACGCCGGGGCAGCGCGCCGCCCCTGCCAT